>CAZQQC010000100.1:0-10722 GCA_964595365.1 uncultured Melioribacter sp. | reverse complement strand
GCGGTAAGCGCAGCATTTTTATTATATGCTTACGAAGATAACCCGGATTTCTTTTACGATGGACAGCTGAATATTCCTGAATCCAGCAATTCAATTCCCGATATTCTTGATGAAGCAAGCTGGGCTTTGGAATGGTTGCTTAGGATGCAAAGAGACGATGGTGCTGTCTATCATAAAGTATCTATAAAAAAATGGACCGGTGAGCATTTACCCGATGAAGAAACAGATGAGCAATATATTTTCGGAATCAGCAGCACTTCAACTGCCGATGTAGCTGCCGTTGCAGCTCTCGGTGCGCGGTTGCTCGAAAAATATGACAAGCCGTTATCAATCCGGCTCTTAAAATGTGCAGTCAACGCCTGGCATTTTTTAAAATCGAATCCCGATAACATTCCACAAGAAGGATTTAAAAACCCTGCCGGCGTTGAAGGTGGAGAATACAGAGATGAAAATGATTCAGACGAAAGATTATGGGCTTCGATAGAATTGTTTAGATTAACCGGTTCGGATGAATATATAAATTATTTTCTTTCGAATTATCAGAAAGTAAGAGGACCAAATTATACAGTAAGCTGGAAGAACACTGCAAACTTTGCTTACTACTCCTTCCTAAAACTGAATCCTTTTCATAATGGAATTGATTATCAAAATAATATGAAAGCAAGAGCGACAATACTATCGAACATGAATACTTATTGTGACGATCTTGTGGCAAGAATTGAGCTGGGCGGATATAGATGCGTCCTCAATAATGATGAATATTACTGGGGTTCCAACAGCGTAGTTGCCGGTTACGCATACGATTTGATAAATCTATATCGTGTAACAAACCGACGCAAATATTATAATGCCGCACTTGATCAACTCCATTACTTACTTGGAAGAAATACATTTGGCATTGCATTTATCACAGGAGTAGGCACTAATCCTGTTAGGTATCCATATCATCAGTTTTCATTATTAAAGTACTCGGGCAACCCCGTTCCGGGTTTACTGGTTGCCGGTCCCAACAGTAATTCTAGGCTAAATGGAAAAATAATTTCCACTATGCCCGGTAAATGTTATGAAGATAATGAGAAAAATTATTTCGTAAACGAAGTAGCAATAAATTATACGGCGCCGCTTGTTTACGTCGCATCATTTCTTTCGCCCCCATTTGATAAAAAGTTAGGTAAAAAAAATAGTAGCAACTAAACCATGGAAACGGAAATATGAAAATATTATTAATAGTTTTTTTAATAGCGATAGGTTTTTTTACTATCTACCTGTCCCTGCTAACTATACTTGGTTTTCTGTACAATGGCAAAACAAAAATCAAAGGTCGTTATAGGCAAACGGGAAATCAAAAAAAAAATTGTTTTGCAGTCGTAGTGCCGGCTCATAACGAAGAGTTTGTAATAGCCGGAACCGTATCCAACCTTATGAATATCGATTATCCAAAAGAATTATTCCAGGTTTTTGTTGTAGCTGATAACTGTACCGATAAAACATTTATTTATGCATTAAAAGCTGGAGCGACTGTTTTTGAACGTGAGAATAAAGAGTTGCAGGGCAAAGGACACGCTCTTCGATGGTGTTTCAAATTGTTGTTGAAAAACAAATGGAGAAGCCAGGGAGTTCTAAAACCATTCGACGCTTTTCTTATTATTGATGCAGACACAACAGTCTCCGGAGATATTCTTGAAGTACTGAATACATATCTTAACAATGGAAGTGAAGCAATACAGTGTGCCGACCTTGTAAAACCAAATCCAGGTGCATGGAGTTCTGAGATTACAAGAGTAGGTTTATACCTTTATAATTACGTCAGACCTCTCGGTAGAAAAATGCTTAACTGCTCTGCCGGCTTGCGAGGGAATGGAATGTGCTTTACAGCTAGTCTGCTGGAAAAAATTCCATGGCAGGCGTATTCTCAAACGGAAGACCTTGAATATGGATTAATTTTATTGTTGAACGGCATTCCTGTAACATTTGCACCCGAAGCTAAAGTTGAAGCGGTTATGCCTGTCAATCCGCATAATGCCGAAACACAAAGAGCCAGATGGGAATTTGGAAGATTTCCACTTGTAAAAAAATATTCATTTGAATTACTGAAAGAAGCATGCAGGAAAAAATCGTTTGTAATTTTTGATTCGTTTGTTGAGTTGATTACGCCAACCTTTGTAAATCTTTTTTTACTCACATTTGTAATGCTTATTATAAATCTGCTGTTGACTATTATTAATGTTCTATCAACAAATACTTTTTTGCTATTATGGATAATTCTTTTGTCTATGCAATTATTTTATGTGCTCGGTGGTCTTTTTTTATCGAAGGCAGATATTAACGCCTACAAAGCGCTTTTGTATGCGCCTAAGTACGCCTTTTGGAAATTGATTTTGTACATAAGAATATTAGTCCAGGGGCACACAAAATTATGGATACGCACGATAAGGGAGGGCACATCTAACTGAAACATTCTGAAAATATCTCTACAAATAATTCCGGACAAAATGATTCCCTAAGATCAACACAGGGCATTCTGACGGTTGTAAATAATAGCGCCGGAGTTCCGCCCGGTTTGTCGCTTCCTGAAGATGTATACCACAGAACAAATTTTTCGATGTGTCCTTTCATAATTAGTTCGTCTTACCAACTCACCTTACGCAAGGTTTGATCGACCGTGAAAAATTAAAATTGCAAAACGAGTATTGTCTCTAAAACAACAAAAATTCGTTTGTCAAGCCCAAACCATGCATAACATCGGTTACTAATTGAAATACGTTAACATTCACTGCGGTCCGGTTGTTAGCTGATAGAATTATTCTGTGTCATTTCGATAAATTAATTTCGGAATTATTTTTCATAAATAGAATTGAAGATTTTTTCACATAATTATTCCGCTTATATGTAAAAAATCAGTACATTTTTTAGGAATGGCAAACAACCGCGCTGAAGTGATAAACATTATCGATTTGCATTTTGTTCGGCTGCAGTTAATTTTTCCTGGTCGAATTTAATTATTAATGGTAGAAAATAAAAAAGACGATGAGAGAATATATAAAACAGCTTGAAGAAACCTCCTTACTTCTTGAACCAGGTTCGGAGAAACGGTTGAACGTTATAAAAAAAATAATTGAATATTCGGAAAATTTTCTTCATGACATTGAAAACCTGCCTGCATATAAAATAACCGATCGTAAAGGGATAGGAATTTATGATTTTCCAATTTGCGAAGATGCTGCAGACCTTGGCGAACTTCTGCAATTATTAAAAGAAAATGTTGATACACCGGGTTTAAACCCCGCGTCAAAAGGTCATTTGGGTTATATTCCGGGCGGCGGGATCTTTCATTCTTCATTAGGTGATTACCTTGCAGCAATTACGAATCGCTACGCAGGTGTTTTCTTTGCTTCCCCGGGTGCTGTTCGCATGGAAAATATGCTGCTGGAATGGATGTCGGACATAATTAACTATCCTAAAACTTCGGGAGGAAATTTAACCTCCGGCGGAAGCGTTGCAAATCTCATTGGCATTGTTACCGCACGGGATGCTTTTCAGATTAAAGCAAAAGAATTAGATAAAACAGTTATTTATATGTCGGAGCAGGGGCATCATTCAATTGATAAGGCAATTCGAATTGCCGGGCTTAATGAATGTATTAAAAGATACGTTCCACTTGACAACCGATACAGAATAATTTCTCAAAAACTTGAGGAGGCGATTCGTTCCGATCGCAAAGCTGGCTTGAATCCATGGCTAATAGCTGCTTCTGCAGGAACAACCGACGTAGGTGCTGTTGATCCATTAATTGAAATTGGATCGATAACAGAAAAATATAATTTGTGGTTGCATATTGACGCTGCTTACGGCGGTTTTTTTGTTCTATGTGAATCCGGTAAAACAGTTTTGCAAGGTCTAAATAAATCCGATTCCATTGTTATGGATCCACATAAGGGTTTATTTATTCCGTACGGTTCGGGTGCCGTTCTGGTTAAAAACAAAATGATGCTTCTCGAGTCGCAACATTATGAGGCTAATTATATGCAGGATGCTCTAACATCTACCGATGAATTATCTCCGGCAGATTTATCTCCCGAACTATCGAAACATTTTAGAGGATTAAGATTGTGGTTGCCTCTTAAACTGATTGGCTTAACTCCATTTCGCGCAGCACTCGAAGAAAAAATTCAACTTGCTAGATATTTTTATAAAAAACTTCAAGAACTTGATGGAATAGAGATAGGACCGTATCCCGAATTATCCGTCGTAACTTTTAGATATGTGCCAAAATCTGGCGATGCTAACGAATTCAACAGAAAATTAGTAAATGAAATACAACGGGATGGAAGAGTATTTCTTTCTTCAACTATACTTGATGGAAAATTTGTAATTAGATTAGCGGTTTTATCTTTCAGAACACACCTGGATACTATTGATCTGGCAATTGATATCTTGAAAAATAATATTGAAAAAATGAAGTAAGTCCGCCCGCAAAAATTTATTTGAAGAATTATAATTTTGAGATCTCCATTGGCGCATCATTTTTTTTACCGGTCAAACAGATCCGCAGCCGCATCTAAAATTCAGACGAATGCCGCGGATCCGTTTAATAATTTTTGAACGGTTACTATTTCTGTAATCTGTTGTACTCTTCGATTGCAATTTTTTCCAAAGACGATTTCATTTTTTTCGGAAGAATTACCGCATCATAATATTTCCCGTCTTTGCCTTTGTCGTTTGGTGAGGAAATGAATAAACCGTTGGCACCGTTGACAAGGCGGAATCCTTTGATGACTATCTCGTCATCGGTTTGCATATCGAAGAATGCGGCGACTTTCCCGCTGCCGCTATTTTCCAATGGAACCATGCGTACTACCTTCATTCTACCCTCCTAGGTTGATGTTTGATTAATTGGTACAATCATTTATGATTGGTACTGCAATTCGAAACATAACATTTAGAATGAAATCCACTGTGTGAAAAGTAAATGCGTGGGCTTTCCTTCCTTAACAAAATCGCTAATGCAAGCGAAGTGGAAAAAATTGAAATCATTAACTCACCTTACGCAAGGTTTGATCGACTGTAAGAAATTAAAATTGCGAAACGAGTTTTTCTCTGAAACAACAAAAATCCGTTTATCAAACCCAAATCTTGCGTAATGTCAGTCATTAAAACAGAATTGCTTACAAAGGGAGACGAAATAGAGAGAATCATATTTCCCGATTTTGCCTTTTTTTTGTTTTTAATTTATGGAAATAATAATTCAATCCAAATATTTTTTAAGTACAGTTCGCAATTGTGAAAAGTTATAAGAAGAGATTGTGTCTTCTCCAATTTATTCATACCCATGCTAGTATTGATTTAATGATTCAACCAATTTTGTATAATTTGCGCGCCGGATTTTGTCATGATTGATTCGGGATGAAATTGTACTCCCTTAACATCATATTCTTTGTGAGTAAGAGACATAATAACATTATCGGAACTGACGGAAGTAACTCTAAGACAATCCGGAAAATCATCGTTTGAAACTGCCCATGAATGATAAAGCCCTGCTTCAAATTTTGGTGGAATTTTTTCGAACAAATAGTCAGCCGGTTGAATAATATTGACTTTTGTTGTTATCCCGTGGCGCACAGCCTTAAGGTTATTAAGTTTTCCTCCAAAAACTTCTGCTATTGCCTGATGCCCGAAACAAATGCCGAGGATACACTTTGATGCAGCGAACTTTTGTATTATTTCTTTTACAGAACCTGCTTGGGAAGGAGTGCCCGGCCCGGGTGAAATTAAAATTTTAGAATGTTGGTGTATTGTTTCAATTGTAAGTTTATCATTTTTAACTATCGAATAATCGTGATGAAGTTCTTCTACGATTTGCCGTAAATTGTAGGTAAAGGAATCGTAATTATCTATTATTAATATTTTTTTATTCATTGCTCTCGATATGAAAGATCCAAAATTGTCTGCAATTCGAAAGATGAACGAGTACGGGAAAAGCAAAACTCCGTTTTTGTTTATTATCGATTTTGAAATGCAGGAACCTCAAGTAATTAAATTTGATGATGTAAATTCCGCTGAAATTCTTTTCGATATAAATGGAAAGAGAAATTATTCAGCAGAATTAAATCTGAACAAAGAAATTCAATTTGAAAAATACCCGGTTTCATTTGAAACATTTCAGCAGTCGTTTCATAAAGTTTTAAAAGAAATAAAAGCCGGCAACACATACCTCCTAAATTTAACCTTCCCCACTAAAATAGAAACTAATCTTACACTTAGAGAAATATTTTTTTTGAGTAAAGCTAAATATAAATTGCTTTACAAAAATCAATTTGTCGTCTTCTCTCCGGAGACTTTTATAAGTGTTAATAATTACTCTGTTTCATCCTACCCGATGAAAGGAACCATCGACTCTGCCGTTGCAAACGCCGGAGAATTGATTTTACAGGATAAAAAAGAAACTGCAGAACACAATACAATTGTTGACTTGATTAGAAATGATCTTAACATGGTTGCCAGAAATGTCCACGTGGAAAAATATCGATATATAGATGAGGTAATCACAAAGGATAAAACGTTGTTACAAGTTAGCTCGAAAATTACGGGGAAGTTGAACGCGAACTTCAATTCAGGGATAGGAACATTAATATTCACTTTGCTACCGGCAGGTTCTATAAGCGGCGCACCCAAGAAAAAAACGGTTGAAATAATTAAGAAGACGGAAACATATTCGCGCGGTTTTTATACCGGCGTCTTCGGGTATTTCAACGGCTCCGTATTAGATAGTGCTGTCATGATTCGATTTATTGAAAATACCGGCAAAGAAATGATTTACAAAAGCGGGGGAGGAATTACTTTTATGAGTGCTGCCGAATCGGAATACCAGGAACTAATAGATAAAGTTTATGTGCCAATTGTTTGAAACAATGAAAGTTCTAAACAGAAAACTCTGTAATATAGAATATCATAACAAAAGAATTAATGATGCACGGTGCGTACTATTTGGTGCGAAAGATAATATCGATCTGAACCATGTTGTTGCTGTTCCGCCAGAATTTTCGAATGAGGTGCATAAATGTCGTGTTATCTATTCCGAAAATATTATTGAGATCGATTTTCAACGGTACACTAAAAAAAATATCCGCTCTTTGCAAATTGTTCACGACGACGACATATTTTATCCGTATAAGTACGTAGATAGAAGTAATATACTGCGTCATCTATCCTCTACCGTCGCAGACGATATTTTAATTGTGAAGAATGGATTAATTACAGATACAAGTTTTTCAAATGTAGTTTTCAGCGATGGGAAAAATTATTCGACTCCTGCTACACCGCTTCTCAAAGGAACCAAAAGAGCAAAGCTGATTGACGATAAAATTATTTATGAGGAAGAGATTCGCGTGAATGATCTTCACAAATTCAAATTTATTTATTTGATAAATGCCATGTTAGATCTGGGCGAGACCAATAGGATTGCCTGTGATAGGATTATCGTATGAACATACTACAGTTATATGCAATTGCACTAACAACAGAACAGTAACAAAAAAGCCCGGCGTATAATCCGAGCCTTTCAATGAGACCTTCAAAAGATTCTACTTGCAGCAACACGGCACATTACAAGTGCTCTGCGATGTGCAAAGCGGGCAACTCCCTTGCTTTGACTGTTCGCTTTTAAGTGTAAATGCGAACGTGCTCAGAGCAACTCCAATCGCACTGAGAATCAATATGAGTTTTCGCTTCATCTCTTTTTCACCTCCTTCGGGATTGAAATGGTAACAGGTTTTACTGAATTTAATGAATTACGCAACCAAGCAAGTTCGTCAATCAGTTCCTTCAAATCGAATTTGGCAAATTCACCTTTAAGAAATTGTAGACGTTCAGCATCATCGCAGTCACCCGGGCAGAGTGCAAGACGTTCCACCAACACTTCGGCAAAATGCTTTTTAAGTTGATCGTCCAACACTCCATATATCGCTTGATGCAGAGCTCTTTCGGCAGCTTTCAGCTGCGCATAAATGTCTTTTATAAGTCTGCCATTTTCGAGCATCTTCTCAACGCCAGCAAGCTGCCCCTTGACGTAGTGGAGGCGCTTTACAATTTCCTTTTTCTCTTTTGAGCCGATCATCATTCTTATTGCTTTGAAATAACTGGTATCAATATAGATTTGGTGGGGGGGTGTCTGTCAAGTTCGTGCAGACATTATTTCTCTAACGACCAAATTTACATCGCCGAGGCAACATTCGCCTTTCGGATTCTTTATGTCGCAGGCACAGTTTCCAGCCTTTACTCCTTTGGCAATCTCAAGAGGAACTGTGGATTTCCCTATCTGGGCTATCTGTTCCTTGATTAGCCCACGAGTCCAATCGAAGCAGTAGCACACATTAACATCATCTCCTTTATCTTTGACAAAGACCTTTACCTTGACATCTTCAATTGTAAAGTATGGCACGTTTTCATTTGAGAAATACACAACCTTGCAAGTTGGATCTGTGCAATAATAGTATTGCACATTTTGAATTGATCCGACTTTCTCAGCTTTCAATAAGTGCTCGAGTGTTCGCCGCTGTACTTTCCGTGAGGAGGTTTTAGAGATGGGACACTCAGCTTTGACAGGGGCAGATGTTTTCTCAGTTACAAGACAACATTCTTCGCCTTGCTTGTGTTTGTCGGCAGCAATCACTTCGACAGGTAGTACGCAACAGGAGTTCATCTTACTTCTCCTTCCTTTGTTCTATAATTGTAGCAGTGAAGCCATTTTCACTTACTCGTTTGACCAATTGTTCTGGTTTTATCATTACAGGGTTATACTCTATCACTGCTTTTCCATCTTCATATTTGACCAAAGCTTTCCGCACGCCCTTGACATTTGTCAGCGACCCTCCGATACCTTTCGCACATGCGTTGCAATCCATTCCTTCAATCTTCAGCGTAACGATTGCACTTGCCCGCACACCGGTATTTACAGATGACGAAGGCACAAGCCCCAGGTATGGAAATCCAATTGCAAGGACAGCAACAAAAGTGGCACTCCAAATGCCGACCTTATTCCATTTTGCTGCATTCTGAATTCTGCACGTTCCATCTTCACAATGCACTTCCCGCTTTCTATACACGAGCCAGAATGCAACTCCGAGCAGTGCAACAGTTACCCCAATAAGGTAAGGGCGATAGGTTTCAAAGATAGCAAAAGCACCAACGCTTCCAATTCCGATGAGCACGACAATGGCTGGCCCTATACAGCAGAGTGATGCGATGATCGATGCTACAATTCCGCCAACGGCGGATAACGATGTTTTTTCCATTGCTTATATCCTTTCTGACAAGGCAAAAACGTGTGGTTCTTTTGTCTCGTCTAAGGCAAACATGTCTTCTAAATTTGTTATGAACGTGTTTGACACAAGTGAGTAAAAAATGGTCTGTCCTTCACGTCTGGTCTTGACAACGTTTTTGTCTTTGAGTTTCCGCAGATGCTGGGATACCGCCGAGTCGGTCAGTTCCAGAACTTCGGCAAGGTCGCAGACGCACATTTCCTTGTGGGCGTGCAGCAAATACAATATCTTAAGTCGTTGGATGTTCCCGGCAGTTCCGAGCAATTCGGCAAGTGTAGCCAAACCCCTTTGTTCAGCAAGATTCCGCTTTATTACGGCAAATTCAGCTTTCGAAAAAGTCGGGCCGACACAAAGTTTGCCTTCAATGTATACTCTTCGCATAAACTCAGTCCTTCAGTATTTTAGTAAATGCTTAATTACTGTAATAACATAATAAAAATAGAGTTCTCAAGCAAGTGTAATTTGGAGCGGCGGCATATAACAACCAAAAGCACGATGCTCTCAGCTTACGTCGGATAGTTCAATGCAAATTGCCGTGTTCTAGTTTACGTTTCCAGCCGTAAGAGAATTTGTCTTTTGTGCGTGTCTTCCAGCGCATCTTTTTAATAACGGCAAACTACGATACTTGTTTGTAGTGAATTGTAATGCTTGTTCTATGCCACCCACAGATAGATGGAATGAGTTTTTTTGAGGCGGCATAGCAGGGACGGTGTGTTTTGTGCACACGTTTTATGTGCAAATCTATTTTCTTAAGTAACCGATATCTTCGGAGTCCGCTCTAACAAAATAAAAGCGGAATCGATGGAATGTACCTCGAGGAAATCCTAAACCAGCAGTCGTGTAATTCTTCAGCATTCCGGTAACGGGACAAAGACGAATTAAAATTGCATCTTCTTCTTAGCATCTTCGGCAATGTCTGGCGAAACCAAAATTCTTCCGCATGATTCGCACGAAAATAATCTTTTGTTCGAACGAATTTCAATTTGTCTTTGCGGAGGAACAACATTATGGCAACCGGAACAAGCAGCCCTCGTAATTGTAACAACAGCTTTTCCGCCAAGCGCTTTTCTTATGCGCATGTAAGTATTGTAATCCGGTTTCTTAACCTTGTTTTTTACTTTGTCGCGTTTATCATTCAAGCGGGCTTCTTCGCGCTCGTTAGCTTTGATAATTTGCTTAAGTTCCGATTCTTTTTCTTTTAGTTCTTTAGAATAATTATCAAGCTGCGGTTCAATCTCTTCAATCTCATTTTTTAACTTCTGTATAAGGTCTTCAAGGGCTTCGCTTTCGGCTTCCAGCTTTGTAATCTGTTCTTCCGAGTGATCGATCTCTTTAGTAAGGGCATCATACTCCTTGTTGTTGCGAACTTGTTATAACGGAGATTTGAATTTTTTTAAGTTGGCTT
>CAZQQC010000099.1:0-10848 GCA_964595365.1 uncultured Melioribacter sp. | reverse complement strand
AAACTAAAATTGCAAAACGAGTATCTTTTTCCAGAACAACAAAAATTTGTTTGTTAAGCCCAGACTTTGCATAAGGTGGGCAAATAATTTTCTTGACTTTGTGGTCATTTAGCCTAATTTTTCCATAAATTTTATCAAAACAACAATTGGAAATTATTTTATGAGATCAGTCAAATATCTATTTCTTTTGTTTCTGTCAGCTTTCTACTTCCAGCCATTGGTTGCACAAAACGAAGATAAATCCATTTTAGATTTGAATCGGCTTTTTAAGAGCCGGGAATTTTCCGGCGAGAGATTCGGTCCTGTCCGTTTTATCGACAAAGGAAGAAGTTATACAACTCTTGAAGCATCGAAAGATTCAGTCGGAAGAACGGATATTGTGAAGTATGAAACCGAAACCGGCAAAAGAGAAATTTTGGTCCCGGGTGCCATGTTAATTCCCGCTGGATCAAAAGAACCGTTATCGATAAGCAATTACGAATGGTCGCCGGATAAAACCATGCTGTTAGTATTCACCAACACTGCGCGAGTCTGGCGCTATAATACGCGGGGAGATTATTATGTACTAAACCTCAACACCCGCAAACTTCTTAAACTTGGCGGCAATGCAAAACCTTCCACGCTGATGTTCGCGAAATTTTCCCCCGATAATAAAATGGTTGGATATGTCAGCGAACATAATCTCTACGCCGAAAATTTGTCTACCGGAAAAATTATGCAGCTCACATATGATGGTTCGACAACAATCATCAACGGAACATTCGATTGGGTTTACGAAGAAGAACTTGACAACCGAGACGGATTCCGCTGGAGCCCGGACAGTAAACACATTGCATATTGGCAGCTCGATGCGTCCGGTGTGAAAGATTTTCTCTTGATAGATAATACCGATTCACTATACTCATTCGTTAAGCCGGTCCAGTATCCCAAAGTAGGAACAATAAATTCTGCATGCAAAGTCGGTGTTGTTAGCGTTGAAGGCGGCGAAACAATCTGGATGAAAGTTCCCGGTGATCCGCGTAATAATTATCTAACAAGGATGGATTGGGCAGAAAGTCCCGACGAAATATCGATTCAGCATTTAAATAGATTGCAAGATACGCTTCAAGTGATGCTCTGTAACACAAAGACCGGAGAAGTAAAATCTGTTCTAACCAATACCGGCAAAGCCTGGCTTGATGTGGTTAACGATATGCACTGGTTCAACAACGGGAAAAAATTTACATGGGTAAGTGAACAGGACGGCTGGCGTCATATCTATACCGTTTCCCGCGATGGCAAAGATACAAAACTTATTACGCCGGGCAATTTTGATGTTATAGAAATTTCTTTGATCGATTTCAGTGAAGGATGGATTTACTACATTGCATCGCCGGATAATGCAACACAAAGATATTTGTTCAGAGTTTCTTTGGACGGAAAAGGAAAGATCGAAAAAATCAGTCCTGCCGATCATATTGGAACGCACAGCTATCAAATTTCCGACGGGGCTAAATATGCAATCCATACATTTTCTTCATTAGGCAATCCGCCAGTAATTGACTTAGTTACGCTTCCCGATCATAAAGTTGTGAGAAAATTAGTTGAGAATAAATCTTTGTTCGAAAAAGTAAATGTGCTCAAACGTCTGCCGGCAGAATTTTTCAAAGCCGATATCGGAAACGGTGTTGCTCTTGACGGCTGGATGATTAAACCGCCGGACTTCGATCCTTCGAAAAAATATCCCGTTTTGTATTACCTCTATGGTGAACCTGCCGCCCAAACCGTTTTGGATCGTTGGTCCGGGAATCAATATTTGTGGTATCTGATGCTTGCCCAGCAAGGATACATCGTAATCAGTGTTGATAACAGAGGAACGCCTTCGCCACGAGGACGCGAGTTCAGAAAATTTGTTTACGGTAACGTAGGCACACTTTCGGCAAAAGATCAATCCGACGCAATGCTGTCGTTAATAAAAAAATATGAATTTATAGACGCATCAAGAATCGGTGTATGGGGATGGAGCGGCGGCGCTGTTTCTACTTTAAATATGATGTTTCGTTATCCCGATATTTTTGCTACCGGAATGGCGGTTGCACCCGTTACAGATGAACGGCTCTACGATTCTATCTATTCCGAACGTTACATGGGATTACCTTCGACCAATGCAGAAGGTTACAAAGAAAGTGCTGCAATAACTTATGCGCATCAGCTCAAAGGAAATTTGCTTGTCGTTCATGGAACCGGCGACGATAATGTTCATTACCAAAATACCGAACGGTTAATAAACGAACTGGTAAAAAACAACAAACAGTTTTCAATGATGGCTTACCCGAACCGTTCGCATGGCATTTATGAAGGAGCAGGAACTACATTGCATTTGTACACGCTGCTGACGAACTATCTGAAAAAAAATCTTCCGGCTGGTGGAAAATAACAAGCAGGTTCGCAATCAAATTTACTCTTCAAACCAGAGAGATGAAAAATTGTAATAAGAAATAATAAAGTAGCGTAAATGATTTTTACAACAAGAGGTTATCGAACAATGAAACAATTAAAATCGACTTTAAAGTTTTTATTCATGTTAACCTTAACAATTTCTGCTCAGACCGGATTGATAGACAAATTTGAGATTAAACCCAACAATCTTGCACTTACAAGGCCTGCGCAGCCAAATCAGTACATGGATAAAATCGGCGGCAAAGCCGCATTGATGGGGGTTGAAAATGGTTCGTTCGAAATGTGGATCTGGCCCTGGAAAGTTCTTCGTAATTTTGATTTGCAGTTTTTTGTCGGCACAACCACACAGCCGATTATGACTAAAGATATTCTGCGCGATATAACTGTAACTCCAGAAGCAATAACAATCACTTTTGTTTACGAATCATTTACGGTGAAAGAAATAATTTTTGTACCCCACGATAAAACAGCCGCTATAATTTTATTAGACGTTAACACAACGACTCATCTAACAATTGTCCCCGGTTTTATGCCTGTTATGCAACCGCAGTGGCCTGCTGGAATCGGCGGACAGTACAGTTATTGGGACGATGAGATTAAAGCTTATGTAATTTCCGAATCTCAACAACGCGGATTGTTTCTTTGCGGTTCACCTCTTGCAGAACAGATGGCAGCTCCTCCTGCGCACATGTTTGCCGACAATCCAATACAGTTCAAAATGGAAATTAAACCGGGCACAGCGAAAGATAAATTTATTCCAATCGTAATTGCAGGCAGTCCGGTAAAAACAAGATATGATTCTGTAAAAGTTTTATATAGAAATCTTTTGTCTAACATCGAACAGCTTTACGATGAAAATTATCTTTACTACCAAAACTTGCGCAAATCAACCGTGGAAGTTATTACGCCGGATGAGAAATTAAATCTCGCTTTCGAATACGGAAAAGTTGCACTGAATAATTTATTAGTTGAAAATCCGGTTCTTGGCAAAGGGCTGGTTGCCGGATACGGAATTAGTGGCGGAGGCGGGCGCCCGGGTTTCGCATGGTTCTTTGGAGGCGATGCATTTATTAACTCTCTTGCCATGAATAGTTACGGCGATTATCGAACAGTTAAAGACGCCTTAGAGTTTACTCAAAAGTGGCAGCGTCAAGATAATTTTCCGATACGTAAAAAAAATTCCTCCGATAAAAACATCGATATCGGAAAAATGTCACACGAACTCTCTCAGAGTGACAAACTTGTTGATTGGTGGAACGACTACCACTTCGGATACAACCACGCCGACACATCACCATGGTATCTAGTTTCGATCGGAGATTATTTCAAAAAAACCGGTGATATTGAATTCATCAGAAAAAGTTGGAAATCAATCGTTCAAGCATATGAATGGTGCAAAAGCAAAGACAGCAACAGCGATGGTTTAATGGATTTAAAAGGTGCAGGCCTTGGTGTTCTTGAGTTCGGCTCTCTTGTAAAAATCTACAACGACAATTACACGCAAAGTTTATGGACACAGGGAATTAAAGAAATGAATTTGATGGCAAAATACGTTGGCGACAAGGAAATTGAGAAAGAAGCAGCAAAACTTTTTACGGCAGCACAACAAGCATTAGAAAAAATTTATTGGATTGATGATCTGGGCTTCTATAGTTTTGGCGCTGCGGAAGATGGCAAGCAAGTTCGGGATAAAAACATTTATTCATCGGCATCAATCTTATTTGGGCTAATGGATGCACGGCGAAGTGAGAGTACCATTGAAAAATTTAATGAAAGTGATATGGTTGCCGATTGGGGAGTGCGCAATCTTTCGAATAAATCCTCGCTGTACGAACCAACTAATTATAATTACGGAACAGTGTGGCCTTTTACTTCGTATTTTATCGGTGCAGCACAATTTTATACTCATTTTAATTTACAAGGATATGAGACGGTTCGCCAAACTGCCCAACATGCTTTCGATTACGGATTGGGAATAATTCCGGAAGTATTTTCCGGAGACATTAACACAAAACTTGGTGAAGCATATCACAATCAAGGATTCAGCGCCGCCGGTTATGTCTTTCCGATGATGAACGGATTGATTGGGCTTGATGTTGATGCACTTGAGAACAAAATAATCTTTGCGCCGAAGATACCCGCAGATTGGAAGTCTTTGGAAGTGAAGAATATAAAAGTTGGAAATATAACAGCGAGTGCAGAGTGTAGAGTACAGAGTAAAGAAGTGGAATTGTTCATTGATACCAACGGTGATAAAGATATTAATTTTGAATTTGCACCTGATTTAGCCCTTGGAACGGAAATATACTCTGTAACGCTAAACGGTGAACAAATTCAGTTCGAATTACTCAAACATGAACAAGCGTATCAACTGAAAACAAAATTTAAGATTAACAACAGCAGCCAATTGATAGTTAAATTTAAACCGGCCGTTCAAATCTATTCTTTATCACAGACAGTACCCGTTGGTACATCCAACGAAGGACTAAAAATTATTTCGCAAAAATTAGACGGGAAGAAGCTTACAATCAATTGTGAAGGCAAGCCGAATAGAAATTATGAGCTGGGAATTATGAATTATGGATTAGTGGAAAATATAACCGGCGCCGAATTGAACAACGGAAAGTTGATGATAAATATTCCCGGAAGCGGAAGTGAGTTTTTCAAACATAAAATTGTGATAGTAGAAAAATAATCTGACGGTTTTTGTATGATCGAAAGAAAATTTTTTCCTTGATTCAAAAAAATAATTTGACCGATTTAAAAAAAATTCTTTACATTGAAGTCGGGATTAGAAAGAAAACTTCGTTTTTAATAAATTGTATTTGCACTAAATAAAATTATCAACTTAAATTTATCCCGGAATTCATGTTAGCAATCACACTCGCACGAGAAAATCAAACCAGCAATGACACGCCCCCTCACAACGAGGATTCTCATTTTGAAGTCAAAGTAGTAAACGACGGACTTTTTCCGGAAATCCGCGTTAGCATTGTTTCCAGGCACGAAGAAAAAAACAAACCGAAAATCGATCCGGAAAAATAAATTTTTTGCTTCCATACTGAAGATCAAATCGAAAAGAAACACACATTAATTTTTTCTTACCTTAAACTATGAATTATCCTTTGGTGTTTAGCCAGATTGTACTTATAGTTATGCTCTTAAAAAGAAAACTTACGGTATTCGACCTAACATTGTTCCCCTGCCTAGGAAATACGGTCTATTATTTGGGGAAGCAAAAGAAATAGCCGCCTTCTATAAAGCACGGCTTAATTAATTATTATCTTATTGGGAGGGAACAAATTAAACTTTTCGTTCATCTAATATGTTGTATTAGTTATATGAAATGAATTGAAAAACCGGGATGAGCGAATTTAACCTTTATATAGAAAAGTATATTATGAGTGGCAAAGTGAACCGTATTGTAATCAAGACCGAGGAAAAAAATTATTTTCTCGATTTTGCCATCGATTCATTTGCCTCGCGGTCGTTTCTGTATGCCGTAATAGAATTTTTCAAAGCCGCTGCACGTGTTTTACCGCGGTTTCATGTCAATGTGATTCAGCTGAGCGAGCAAATCTAGATTTAGCACACTCCATTCATCTCAGAATAAAGAGCGATTAATATATTTATACCATTCATGATTAAAGGAAAAATTTTTTCTGATTTATACGCTATAAAAGCTTCACCAATCTCTAACAAAATGAATCGTCTCAAACAGAATTTCAATTAGAGCAGAAAAAGAAATGGTTGCTGTAAATGCTTATTCGAAAATTATTGTCTTTTTTCCGTATTTAAGAATGCGGTTGTTTATGTGAAGATCGAGAGCGCGAGCAAGCACCAAACGCTCAAGATCGCGGCCCTTGCGAACCAGATCTTTAAGCGAATCTTTATGTGTAATCCGCATCACGTTCTGCTCGATAATCGGTCCCCCGTCAAGTTCTTCTGTAACATAATGACTTGTTGCGCCAATTAATTTAACGCCGCGCTTGTAAGCTTTTTTATACGGGTCTGCACCAACAAATGCAGGAAGGAACGAATGATGAATGTTGATGATACCATGCGGATATTGTTCTAAAAAATAGGGAGAAAGAATCTGCATGTAACGCGCGAGAACAATTGTGTCGACTTTATGCTTTTTCAGTAACGCCAACTGTTTCGATTCAACCTCATGCTTGTTTTCTTTTGTCGTCCTGAAATAGTAAAATGGAATGTTATGACGATCCGCCAGATATTTCAAAGTTTCGTGATTGGAAATAATTAGTAAAATCTCCGCATCAATTTCTCTGTTGCTGTGCCGCCACAGAATTTCTTGCAGGCAGTGATCATATCGCGAAACAAAAATTGCAAGTCTCCGTTTGTTATAACTGTATTTGACTTCCCAGGTTGCGCCGAATTCATCGCCAAGAGTTTTGAATTCCAATTCAAATCGATCTGTTGAAACAGCAAAATCTTTTAAGCTCCATTCGACACGGATGAAAAACATGTTTTCGTCGTTGTCAACGTGCTCATCAAGATTGATAATGTCTCCGCCCCGCCGAAATATGAACTGAGAAATTTTTGCTACCAATCCTTTTTGGTTAGCACACGATAAAATCAATGTTGCAATCGATGGAGTGTCGTTCATGGTAATTCTAAAAATTTAGAACCCACTATAATATTTGCGGAAAGAAAAATCCAGACTGAATAAGAAATTGAGGTTCGGAACTACTTTCGATATTACCGATCTTTAGAAAAATCAATTTGGAAATCGTTAAACATGTTTACGTTCTAAGTTTTAGAAGAAGATTTCCCAGCTTAGCGAATAATTTCTTATCGGCGCAATGTTTCCAATAAACTCGACGTAGTTGTAGTTGAAAATATTTTTAACTATCAGAAATATTTTTGCCGGAAAAGAATCGATCAAAAAATTGTAACCTGCGCTTAGGTTGGTGGTGTAAATTGGTACGCGCTTATCTCCATCAACAACTAATGCAAACGGCGGTTGTGTTAGTGCTTTGTCGATTGCTTCCACACGGCTGGCATATCTATAATTAATTTCAAATTCGAACGGCATTGGAGTGTATTGAAAACGCGCGTTCACAATATTCCGCGGCCTGTATTTCATCGGCACATTATTTTCTAGATCGCGCGACCACATGTAATTGTATCCCCATGAAATTTTGAACAAGCCGGGAATTATCCTCCAATCAAAATTGAATTCCAGTCCTTGAATTCTGGCTTTGCTCAAATTGATAAACTGAATCTTTGCCTCTTTTGTGAGGGTCGCTTCAATAAAATTATTGTACTCGGTTTGATAAAGTGCGAGATCGAGCGAAAGATCTTCCAGGTAATCGTATCGTGCACCTGCTTCGAAAGAAATGCTGGTCTCGGATTTCAAGTTTGGATTTTGCTTTATATCAATGCCGCCGCCAACACCCGCGCTTGTAAAAACCTCGGACGGTGTAGGCGCACGGAACCCCGTTCCGAATGATGCACGCAAAACAAAATCTTTAGTGAGTTTGTAGTTCAATCCGGCTTTAGGAGTAACCGCATTTGCATTACCCAAAGTATCAAGTTTTATGTAATCGTAACGGATTCCGAAATTTGCAGTCAAGTTTTGAATTCCTTTATACCCGGCTTGAATGTAAGCGCCGCTGCCAAGAAATTTGGGACTCATAAAAATATTAGACGAAACTTTTGAATAAGAAAGTTCAGCGCCCATTGTGCCGTTCCATTCATCGGAAAGTTCGGCGTTCAGTATCACTTCATTTCTAATAAGATTTGCAACGGATTCCGTCAGTTCAACACCGTAGCCGTCAAACTTTGTATTGTAATAGCTCGTTTTGACTTCACCAAAAAAATTTTTGTTGAAGCTATGATGGTAAATTAATCCGGTAAACAAACGGTTGGATTGAACCGTATTGCCGTTGTCCTCATCTTTCGGAACGAGAGCATTTCGGGAATCTTTCCAGTAAAGAAAGTTTCCGCGGTCCATATTCAAAAAATCTGCGAAGAGGGTAAGTTTATCCTGCGCGCTGAAATCATAATTGAGTTTTAAATAACCGAGATTGCGCTTGGTATAATCGTTCTGCCGGTAACCCATGTTATCGAATTTTTTGAACGACAAAGTATAAGCAAAATTACCAACCGCGTTAGAGTGTGTAAGCTCGACGCCGTAAAGTGTTCTGAGGTTATTATTCCATTTCCAGATATCGTACGCCGGCTTATCGTACGCTCCGAAGTAAGAACGGAAATGCGTTATCGAATTTTTTACGGCTGATTTCGTTATAATATTTATAACACCGCCTATTGCCGTAGAACCGTAAAGCGAACTTGCCGGACCTTTTATAATTTCAATACGCTCAATATCTGCCATCGGAATCAATTCCCAAACTATTTCGCCGGTATCGCCGCTGTACATCTGTATTCCATTAACTGCTACGAGAACGCGCGCACCGGTTCCCTTGCTGTAACCGCTCGAACCCCGGATGCTTGGTTGTTCAAGATTCATTTGTACGCCCGGAACATTCCGCAGCATTTCATCAAACGTTAGGTAATTGTTTTTATCTATAAAATCCGGCTGAATAATTGTTGTGCTCACCGGCAAGTCTTGAATTCGTTGTTCGTATTTTGCTGCACTCACAACAACCTGCTGCGCTTGAACCGGTTCTTCAGCCAAAACAATGATCAACGGTTTTGTTGCAGCATCGAAGTCTATATAAATTTTCTTTTTTGAATAACCGATCAACGAGATTTCAAGTGTATAATTACTAAAGGGAAGATTTTTTATTTCAAAACTTCCATCGCTTAAAGTTGCAGCGCCGTACTGGGTACCCGGGATAACAACGTTTACACCTTCTAACGTTTCATTTTTATCCGTAATTATTTTTCCCTTTAAAGTGCCCTGCTGCGCATAAACTGAAATGCCGGTTAGCAGAATAAAGATCAGACCAAGTTTTTTCATAAAAATTTTTTGATGTTTCAGAATGGATTACCCGCCTGGCGGCTGAGGAGGCGGATTGTTAAAATCTACTTTCACATCAACTCCCGTTGTCATTTTACCTTCCCGAATTGTCATTGTTGCCGGCTGAGATTGATCATTGCCTATACTGTAAACACCAACTACAAACCAATCCTTTCTATCCAAAGAAATATCCGGAGTCTTAGATTGAGCTACAACAACGTATTTATAATTGCCGGGCGATATTTTAAAAACAGAAATAAAATTATTATCGACTGAATTGTAGGTAAACTGACGGCTGCCGTTTGGAATTGAATCTACGACAAAACTCAGATTTGGCGGAAGAAAATCTTCGCTTGTTACAATCGGACTTTTGAAAACAACTAAGTGAGTACGTTTAATTCCGGCGGGCCAGTTACCCGTAAATGTTACCGTTCCGCCGAAGCCGGTTACACCGGGGGGTGTGTTGTCGACCGCTCCGGGTTCAATACCTTTATCGCATCCACCCATGAATTGAATTAGTGCAACAATTACAAGCGTAAAAATGAGTTTACGCATATTGATCTTTCTGTTCATCTTGTATAACTAAATATAATAGAAGAAATAATAATTCTCAGCTTAATTCCTTTTCACCGGGATGAATTTAGGTATTTATTTATTTATGTTTTTCAAAGTTATTTTCGAAATAATAAATTCTGCTATGCAGAGAAAACTTCAAACTACCCATACAAATATGTAGGTTAATGCAAAAATTTTTCCCTCTTATTTAAAAACAGCACATTCGTGCGGTTTACAAACCCAAATCATTTCGCTAATTACATTTCAGAGTTCTTAAGCAGGAAATAACAACACTTAATAAAAATCTTATTCACAAAGCAAGAGGACACGATGGAAAACTTAAGCCTCGTGGTCAACGGAAATCCGATTGCAGAGCTAATCAGCGATGAAATTTATAATCTCCTAAGCAGCAGGGGATTAATCGATGAGAAATCTGTACGCAATTATGTCCTCAGAAAAAAATTCAAATCGCTCAGATCAAAAAAAGTTAGTGCAGGCGATGCAATTGAAGCTCTTTGTGAAGAATATCCGTATCTGCAATTCGATACAATCCGTAAATTAGTTTATCAACCGCGCAATTGAGTAACCTCACTACTGGCGTGTTAAACGCTCGCCTCGCTCCCCGTCTTGCCTTCCCGTCTCGCCTTCGGCTTGCCGAGTCGGGCGCTCGTCGAAGCGGGGATTTTCATAGATTTGTTTTTTGTACATAGTACTCCAAGGGAGAATAACTACTTTTTTAGATCACCTCAAATATGTGCGTAACATCAGTTACAAATGAGAATCGAAATCATTATGTTTCAACAGGGAAAATTTGGAGGATTGTAAATGAAGATAGTGAAAGGTCTTCTTACGTTTTTTTCGTTGCTTCTGCTTGCAGCATGTTCTTCGCTAAACCTACGACCGGCAGA
>CAZQQC010000098.1:0-11017 GCA_964595365.1 uncultured Melioribacter sp. | reverse complement strand
GAACTTTCATTGCTTCTCCGTTATTTATACCTGTAAGTAATTCTGCCTTTGTTCAAATCGTACGGCGATAATTCTATTGCAACTTTATCACCAACCAAAATTTTTATAAAATGCATTCTCATTTTGCCAGAGATGTGAGCAAGGATTTCATGACCGTTATCAAGTCGAACTTTAAAATGTGCATTCGGTAATGTTTCTGTAACAACTCCATCAACTTTTATCGACACTTGCTTAGCCATCTAACAGCACTTAGTTAATATTTCAGTTTTACCATCTACTACAGCAACAGTATGTTCAAAATGAGCAGAAGGTTTTCCATCTGCCGCGGAGACAGTCCAGCCGTCATCTGCCACATGAACATTGAATGAACCCATGTTAATCATCGGTTCAATTGCAAAGGTCATTCCGTTTTTAATTATTGCACCGGTGTTCTTTCTGCCGTAGTTCGGAATTTGAGGATCTTCATGCAAATATTTGCCTACTCCATGACCGCACAAATCTCTTACCACCGAAAATCCGTTAGACTCTACAAAAGTTTGTATGGCGTAAGAAATTTCGCCGAAACGATTTCTTTCTACGGCTTGTTCGATACCGAGATACAAAGATTTTTCTGTAATTTCCATAAGTTTTTGTTTTTCATCGGAAATTTTTCCGACAGCTATGGTTAATGCAGCATCTCCAAAATAACCGTTCTTTTCTACACCGACATCAATGGAAATTATCTCGCCTTCTTTTAGAACTCTGTTGCCGGGAATACCGTGAACAACCTCTTCATCAATTGAAGAACAAATAGAACCCGGAAAATCGAACGACCCGGCTTGCGAATATCCTTTGAATGCCGGACGTGCACTATTGCTTAAGATATAATCTTCGGCAATCTTGTCTAATTCGATCGTTGTTAAACCGGGTTTAACATGACGCTTCAGTAATTGTAAAGTCTCGGCAACTATCTGACAGCTTTGGCGTATACAATCAATTTCTTTTTTGCTTTTAATTAATATCACAATGCTAACAAATTAGAATCTTCGACCTTTAAGTTTGCCGGATTTCATAAAACCGTCGTAGTGTCTCATCAATAAGTGAGACTCAATTTGTTGTAAAGTATCCAAAGCAACTCCAACAACAATCAGCAAGCTTGTTCCTCCAAAGAACGATGCGAAACTTCCCGATACTCCAAACTTTGAAACGAAAGCCGGCAGTATAGCAACTATAGCTAAGAATATTGATCCCGGCAAAGTAATCTTTGTTAAAATATTATCTATAAAATCAGCGGTTTGTTTTCCGGGACGAATACCGGGAATAAATCCGCCCTGCTTTTTCATGTTTTCGGCTACATCTTGCGGGTTAAATGCAATTGCAGTATAGAAATAGGTGAAGAAGACTATCATCAAAGCATAAATGAATGAATATGTAAACGATTGATAACTGAAGTAACCTGCAATCGATGCAATAAACTCATTGTTGGGAAAGAACGAAAAGAGTGTTGCCGGAATAAACATAATTGACTGTGCGAATATAATCGGCATAACACCGGCTGTGTTAACCCTTAACGGAATATACTGAGTAACTCCACCGTAAACTTTTCTTCCTACAACTCTTTTTGCATACTGAACGGGAATTCTTCTTGTGCCTTGAGTAACAATTACAACTCCAGCTATTACCATAACCATGAATGCAAGTATTACAATTTCAATTACAATGTTTCTCTGACCGGCGGCAATCAATCTGTACTCATCAAGCAGTGCAAACGGAAATCGGTTTATAATTCCAATAAAAATAATAAGAGAAATTCCGTTGCCTATCCCCTTTTCGGTAATCTGCTCGCCCATCCACATTATAAACATTGTTCCTGCAACAAGAATCGCGATCGTAGAAAACGACCACATTATTCCACGAACTGCTTCCGGAACTATAGGGTTACCATTTGGTGCAATGCTTAACAAATGAATAGTTACGCCCCACGCCTGAAACGCAGAAATGACGACCGTGCCGTAACGCGTTAACTGCGTTAATTTTTTTCTTCCTTCTTCTCCTTCTCTTTGAAGTTTTTGGAAATAAGGAATTACAGCGCCGGCAATCTGCAAAATAATAGATGAAGAAATGTAAGGCATGATTCCAAGGGCAAGAACAGCTGCATTGGAAAATGCACCGCCTACAAACAGATCGTACAGACCGAACAAATTATCCGACGTTGAATTTTTTGCTGCTGCATGAAGCAATACGGTATCGATACCCGGCAGGGTAATGTGCGAACCAACTCTTACAATTACGAGCAGAGCCAGAGTGTAAAGAATTCTCTGACGTAATTCATGGATCTTAAAAATGTTTCTGAAAGTTTCTTGAATTTTAGCCATTAAGATTTAATCTCTCTGATAGTTCCGCCAACAGATTCAATTTTTTCTTTTGCGGAAGCGCTGAATTGGTACGCTTCAACATTTAATTTTGCTTTTAATTCACCGGACCCCAAAACTTTGTAAGGAGCCGCAGCTTTTGAAATGAGCCCGTTCTTGAATAATGAAACTGCATTGATAATTCCATCTTCAATTTTTTTATCATCAACCAATTTCTGTATACTGCCTATGTTAACAACCTGGTAATAAATTTTAAACGGGTTGTGAAATCCTCTCTTCGGAATTCTTCTTTGAAGAGGCATCTGACCGCCTTCAAACCAAACTTTATACTTTGCGCCTGCTCTGGATCTTTGTCCGTTCATACCTCGTGTAGCTGTACCGCCATGCCCCGAACCCTCACCCCGTCCGATTCTTTTTACTTTTTTATTCGATCCCTTTGCAGGTTTAAGATTGCTTAGAATATCCATTTAATCACCTTAGACTTCAATTTCTTCTACTTTTACTAAATGAGAAACTTTTTTAATCATTCCTCTAATTTGAGAAGTATCGTTATGAACAACTGAATAGTTCGGCCTGCCAAGTCCTAATGCTTTTATTGTTAGTTTCTGCGGAACCGGTCTATCGATAACACTTCCTGTTTGAGTTATTTTAATTTTCTTTGCCATCTAATCCTCAATTACAAATTGAAAAGCTCAGTAACTTTCATACCACGCTTAACTGCCATTGCTCTTACATCAAAAAGACTGAGCAAAGCGTTCAATGTAGCTTTGACCTGATTGTGCGGGTTTGAAGAGCCGAGGGATTTTGTTAGAATATCCTGTATACCGGCAGCTTCAAGAACAGCGCGAACCCCGCCGCCTGCAATTAATCCGGTACCGGGAGTAGCCGGTTTTAAAAGAACACGACCGGCACCAAATTTACCGATAATGGGATGTGGAATAGTTCCTTTAACAACAGGTACTTTGTATACATTTTTTTTCGCGTCATCTATACCTTTGGAAATTGCATCTGTAACTTCGTTTGCTTTGCCAAGCCCAACGCCAACGTGACCATTGCTATCGCCAACAACAACAATTGCATTAAAGCTGAATCTTCTACCACCTTTAACAACTTTTGCAACCCTGTTAATGTGAACAATTTTTTCCTTTAAATTCTCAAGACCCGAAACTTTTTTGTACTTGAAATTCAATTTTAACTCCCTTGTTTACGAACTTGTTAACTCATTTTTCTCTTTGGCTGCCGGGGGAGGATTCGAACCTCCACATACGGCTCCAAAGGCCGCTGTCCTGCCATTAGACGACCCGGCAAGAAAACAATTATTTTAGATTTTCAAACCACCTTCGCGCGCACCGTCTGCAACTGCTTTTACTCGGCCATGGTACTTATAACCGCTTCTGTCAAATACTGCCGATGTAATTCCTTTCTCCGAGGCTTTCTTTGCTAAAAGTTTTCCAACTAATTTGCTTTTAGATACTTTTCCTTTTGAACTCTTAAGCTCTTCCGCCAATTCTTTTGCTAAAGATGAAGCTTCAAGAATAGTTTTGCCGCTTATATCGTCAATCAACTGAGCATACATATTGTTCAAGCTGCGGAATACACTGAGACGCGGACGCTCAGGAGTTCCGGAAACTTTTCTGCGTATTCTTTCCTTCTTCGTGGTTCGTTTTGTATTGTCTTTAATAAACATTTTCAAACTCTCCTATTACTTACCGGCTGTCTTGCCAGCTTTACGAACAATACGTTCATCCGAGTACTTAATACCTTTACCTTTGTACGGTTCCGGTTTTCTGAACGATCTAATTTTTGCAGCGATCATTCCGACCAGCTCTTTATCGCAACCGGAAATTTTCAACTGAGTAGGAGCCGGTACTTCAATTTTTATTCCTGCCGGAGGCATAAATAGAATGGGGTGGGAATAACCAACAGTAAACAAAACTGCTTCGCCTTTAGATTCGGCTTTGTAACCGACACCGACTATTTCCAAACTCTTAGAATAACCTTCTGTAACACCCTTAACCATATTGTTAATCAACGCCCTGGTCAAGCCGTGCAAAGCGCGGTTCCCTTTTGCATCATCCGGACGTGTTACAACAATTTCTTCTTTCTGAACATCAATTTTAATGTTCGGATGAACCTTCATTTGCAGCTCGCCGAGTTTACCTTTTATTTTAATAACGCCATCGGTTTTGTTTACCGTGAAGTCTTTAATCTTTATTGGCTTTTTACCTATACGTGACACTTTTGTATACCTCGTAAATTTTTTACCAAACGTGGCAGATTACTTCGCCGCCAACAGAATCTTTTTTTGCTTGTTTGTCGGTTAACAGACCTTTCGGAGTAGAAAGAATTGCAATGCCAAGACCGTTCAATACACGCGGAATTTGATCTTTGTTAACATATTTTCTTAAGCCGGGTGTAGATATTCTTTTTATTCCGGTTATTGAAGATACACCGCCAACATACTGAAGATGCAAGCGAAGAACATTCTGCTTACTGTCTTCAACAACATTATAGTCTCTAATAAATTTGTTAGCTTTTAAGATTTCGGCTAAACCAACTTTCATTTTTGAAGAAGGAATATCAACAAATTTCTTTCTTGCTTTGACAGCATTTCTGGTTCTTGTTAAAAAATCTGATATCGGATCTGTAGCAGGCATTATATTTCTCCTTCAATTACCAACTTGCTTTTTTTAGTCCAGGAATTTCACCGCGCAAAGCCATTTCTCTAAGTACCAAACGTGAAACGCCAAATTTTCTGTAATATCCTCTCGGTCTTCCTGTTACTTTGCATCTGTTATGCAAACGGGTTACCGATGAATTTTTAGGAAGCGTCTGAAGAGCATCGTAGTCGCCTTTTTCTTTAAGTTCTCTCCTTTTGCGAGCATATTTTGCGTAGAGTCTAAATTTCTTCTCTTCGCGCGCCAGTAAACCTTTTCTTGCCATAATTTCCCTTTAGTTAATTTCTTTTTTTCTAAAAGGCATACCGAAAGCATTGAGCAGTTCGTATGCTTCTTTATCCGTCTTGGCAGTTGTTACAAATGTGATATCCATTCCCAAAATTTTTGTCACTTTATCAACATTGATTTCCGGAAAGATAATCTGCTCTTTCAAACCGAGCGTGTAATTTCCGCGCCCATCAAAAGATTTATCCGGCACACCGCGGAAATCGCGAACACGCGGCAGCGCCAACGAAATAAATCGGTCCAGAAATTCGAACATCATTTCTCTTCTCAAAGTAACTTTAGCGCCAATTTTCATACCTTCGCGCAGCTTAAAATTGGAGATCGCTTTTTTAGCGGTACGAACCGATGCCTTCTGTCCTGTAATCGCTTCCAGATCTTTAGCAGCTTCTTCCAAAATCTTGGGATCCTGAGTTGCCTGACCGACTCCCATGTTAATAACAATTTTAGAAAGACGCGGTACTTGCATTACACTCTTATAACCAAATTGCTCTTTAAGTTTCTGAACGATTTCTTTAGAATACTTCTCTTTTAAACGAGCATGAATTTTTTCTTCAACTAATTTTTGTGCAGTAGCTTTCTCTTGATCAGCTTTCGGTTTCTTTTCTTTAGACTGTTTTTGTTCTTTTGCCATCGCGACTTTATATCCTTAAAATTTTTCGCCTTTTGCGAATTTATTAAGCAAGCATCTCGTTGCTTGATTTACTAACTCTTGCACTTTTCTTTCTACCTGTTTTCTCATCTATAATTTTTCTTGCGCCAATCCTTGTTGCTTCGTTAGTCTTAGGGTCGACAATCATAATATTGGAAACATGAATAGGAGCTTCTTTTTCCACAATGCCGCCTTGAGGATTTTTCTGATTCGGCTTGGTGTGTCTTTTGCGCAGATTAACTCCTTCAACAATCACACGGTTTACTTTAGGAAACACTTTCAAAACTTTTCCGGTTTTTCCTCTATTGTTTCCGGCAATTACAATCACGTTATCGTTTTTTTTAATCTTCATTTAGCAATCCTTATAATACCTCTGGAGCCAGAGAAATAATCTTCATAAATTTTTTATCTCTTAGTTCGCGGGCTACGGGTCCAAATATACGCGTTCCTCTTGGCTCTCCCTGAGCATTTAACAACACCGCAGCATTTTCATCAAAGCGGATGTAAGAGCCGTCGTTTCTTCTAACTTCTTTTTTTGTTCGAACGACCACCGCACGACTAACTTCGCCTTTCTTTACGCCGCCGCCCGGAATTGCAGTCTTAACACTCACAACAATAACATCGCCAACGCTGGCATAACGACGACTGCTTCCGCCGAGCACACGAATGCAGCGCACTTTTTTAGCTCCCGAATTATCCGCCACAACTAAATTTGTTTCTTCCTGTACCATAATTTATTTGCTCCTCGTAAAACCCCGCCCATACCTGTGAATAAACAGGTGACGGCAGGTAAACTTTTTTACCTGGCTTTTTCAACAACCTCTACCAAGCGCCATTTTTTTCTTTTACTCAAAGGACGGGTTTCCATAATTTTTACAATGTCGCCCGGACTGCACTCGTTCTTTTCGTCGTGAGCCATCAGCTTTGTCGTCTTCTTGAAATACTTTTTATATAACGGATGCGCAACACGTCTTTCAATAGAAACAATTATGCTTTTATTCATCTTATTGCTAATAACAGTACCGATCTTTGTTTTTCTTAAACTTCTTTTCTCCATAGGAAATCAAACACTCCTTATTTTTTATCCTTTGAATCTTTTGCTATCTGAACTTCTCTTTCTTTCAAAATTGTTTTCATTTTTGCAATATCTCTTCTTGTTGTACGCAGCTTCGATGTATTGGTCAAGTTTTTCATTTCATGCTGAAATTTTAAATCTATGAGATTTTTTTGTTCTTCAAGAATTCTTTTCTTGATTTCCTCGGTAGCCATTTCTCTTACTTGAAAGATTTTCATTTAAATTCAAATCCTTTTATGATTCTAAGTCTGGTCTTTGAGCAATTCTAGTTTTGATTGGCAATTTGTGTGAAGCAAGCGTCAACGCTTCATGAGCAGTTGCCCTATCAATTCCTCCTACTTCAAACATAATTGTGCCCGGTTTAACAACAGCAACCCAAAACTCCGGTGCGCCTTTACCTTTGCCCATTCTTGTTTCGAGAGGTTTCTTGGTTACAGGCTTATCCGGAAAAATTCTTATCCAAACTTTTCCGTCTCTCTTCATTTGGCGAGTTAGCGCAACACGGCAGGCTTCAATTTGCCTGCTAGTAATCCATGCCGGTTCCAAAGCTTTCAAAGCGTAATCTCCAAAATTAACCATGAAGCCGCGTGTAGCTTTACCGGCTCTTCTACCTCTATGCGCTTTACGATATTTTACTCTTTTGGGCATTAACATGAAAAATACTCCTCAAATTTTTCCGCACGAAGCGGGCTTCGTCAGTCGGTTGAACGTTTATCTAGAATTTCTCCGCGGCAGATCCAAACTTTTACGCCGATAGAACCGTAAATTGTTTGAGCTGTTGCTGTTGCATAATCAATGTCAGCACGCAATGTGTGCAGCGGAATTCTTCCTTCCTTATACTGTTCCGTCCGTGCCATTTCCGATCCGGCTAATCTACCTGCGCACATAATTCTAATTCCTTCGGCGCCCATTCTCATGGCGGATGTGATAGCCTGCTTCATTGCTCTTCTAAAAGAAACTCTTCCTTCAATCTGCTTTGCAATATTTTCTGCAACCAGATAAGCGTCGAGTTCGGGCCTTTTAATTTCGTTTATTTGGATCTTTACTTCCTTATCGGTTAATTTTTTCAATTCCTCTTCAATCTGAGCAATTTCTTTTCCGCTTTTGCCAATTACAACACCGGGTCTTGAAGTGTGAATTGAAAGAATGATATTCTTCGAGGTTCGGTCGATCACAATTGAAGCAATGCCGGCATTAACAAGTCTTTTCTTGATGTAGGTTCTTAACTTTTTATCTTCAACTAGTTTGTTGGAATAACTCTTGTTCTCGTACCAGTTCGATTCCCATCCTCTAATGATGCCTACTCTCAAACCGATTGGATTAGTCTTTTGACCCAAAACTTCCTCCGATTACTTTTTTGTTGCAACAACAACTGTTACGTGATTAGATCTTTTTCTTATTCTGTATGCCCTACCCATAGGCGCAGGAGAAATTCTTTTCAAAGTAGGACCGCCGTTAACAAAAGCTTCTTTCACGAAAAGGTCCGCAACTTCATGCTTATTATTTTCATCTTTATTCATCAAATTGGAAACAGCCGATCTTAAAACTTTCTCTGCATCTTTAGAAGAATGTTTCGGAGAAAAGTGCAAAACTTCGATTGCCAGGTCTACCGATTTCCCTCTAATCAGATCAACAACCAGACGCATCTTGCGCGGCGACGTTCCAATATATTTGTGAGTTGCTTTAGCTTCCATTATCTATCCTTAAACTGGCTTAATAACTTTAGTAGCTTTTTCTGCTTTGGTGCCCGGGTGCCCGCGGAATATTCTAGTCGGTGTAAACTCGCCAAGTTTATGACCAACCATGTTTTCCGAAATATAGACCGGGATCATCTTGTTACCGTTGTGCACCGCAATTGTATGTCCAACAAATTCTGGGGATATAGTGCTTGTGCGCGACCATGTTTTAATAATTCTTTTCTGGTTTGTTTCGTTAAGTGAACGGATTTTCTTCAACAATTTGACGTCGATGAAAGGACCCTTTTTAACTGATCTTGGCATAATCTACTCTAACTATTTTCTTCTATTAACAATAAGTTTATTTGTTGGATTTTTCTTTTTTCTAGTTTTCAAACCTTTGGCTTTTTGACCCCACGGAGAAACCGGATGACCGCCGCCGGAAGTTTTACCTTCACCACCACCCATCGGGTGATCTACAGGGTTTTTTGCAACACCGCGGCTTGCGGGGCGAATGCCCAACCACCTGCTTCTGCCAGCTTTGCCAAGACTTATATTTTCGTGTTCGGCATTACTAACCGCGCCGTACGTTGCCATACAATCTAATTGGATCATTCTAACTTCACCGGAAGGCAATTTCAACTGAGCATAGTTGCTTTCTTTAGCCATCAATTGCAATGAAGCGCCGGCAGAACGACCGAGCTGACCGCCCTTACCGGGTTTCATCTCAACATTGTGAACAAAACTTGCTAGAGGAATTTCCTTTAATGGCAGTGCGTTGCCAACTTTAATTTCTACACCGCTTCCAGACATTAATTCATCGCCAACTTTTAAACCATCGGGCGCAATAATATATCTCTTCTCTCCATCTGCATAGTGAAGCAATGCAATTCTTGAAGTTCTATTCGGATCGTATTCGATCGAAAAAACTTTTGCCGGAACGCCTTTTTTGTCACGCTTGAAATCTATAATTCTATATAGTCTTTTATGTCCGCCGCCTCTATGACGGGCTGTAACTCTTCCAAGGTTATTTCTTCCGCCAGATTTCTTTAGTGAAACCGTTAAAGATTTTTCCGGACTTGTTTTGGTTATCTCATCAAACGAAGAGATAGACATGAATCTTGTGCCGGGAGTATTTGGTTTTAGTTTTCTAATTGCCATTTAGCTTGAGCTCCGATTCGAACTATACTTGTCCTAGAATATCTATTGTTTGACCTTCCTTCAAGGTAACAATTGCTTTCTTAAACTTTGGTGTTCTACCCGAAAATCTTCCTTTTCTAGTGAACTGAGTTTTTTCTTTTCCTTTGTACCTGACCGTGTTAACTGAAACCACATCAACATTGAATTTTTGTTTAACGGCTTTAGCGATTTCTATTTTATTTGCATCAACGTCAACCACAAATCCAAACTTTGCAGCATTCTTCTCGCTGATACCGGTCATTTTTTCAGTTATTAAGGGTCGTATTAGAACACTTCTCATTTCTCAACCGATTTAATTAATTGTGCTTTCTAAAAGATTAACTGCGCTCTTCTGCATTAAGAGAACTTGATTATTCAGAAGATCGTACGCAGACGCTTTATTAGCTTCCAGTACATTCAGTTTGGGAACGTTTCTTCCGGATTTATAAACATTATCCTGATGACCGTTTGTAAGAAGCAAAGTCCTTTTGCCTTTTACTTTGAGCGCATCAAGAATCAATACAAAATCTTTTGTCTTCGGAGATTCAAAATCGAAATCTTCAACTAGAACAATCTGATTTGCTTTTGCTTTGTACGAAAGCGCAGACTTTCTTGCAAGACTAACAACTTTCTTGTTCAGCTTTTGCCTGTAATCTCTCGGTTTGGGTCCGAAGATAGAGCCGCCTCCAACCCAAAGCGGTGAACGGGTTGTACCTGCACGAGCGCCCCCACGTCCTTTTTGACGCCACGGTTTTTTTCCGCCGCCGCTAACTTCACTTCTCTCTTTAGCTTTATGCGTACCCTGCCGCTGGTTGGCTAGATATGCCTTAACAGCTAAATAAAGCACATGATCGTTCGGTTCGATTTCAAAAATATCTTTGGAAAGTTCTACACTCTCGCCCGTTTTTGTTCCGTCTTTTTTATAAACTTCTAATTTCATCGCAATCAAAATTATTTGTTGATTTCAACAATTGAATTAACGGAGCCTGGAACCGCTCCTTTTATCATTACAATATTTTTATCTGCCATTATTTTCACAATTTTCAAACCAGAGACTGTTCTGTTTTCGTAGCCCATTCTTCCAGCCATACGCTGGCCTTTAAAAACTCTTGAAGGATAGGAAC
>CAZQQC010000097.1:0-11072 GCA_964595365.1 uncultured Melioribacter sp. | reverse complement strand
GTATGAACTCGCCCCGTCTCACCTTTGCGATAGCGAAGTAGTAACAGACAGGAGCTGGCAAGAGCAAAATGAAAAGACCCGCCAAAAAGATAATGAGCAGATTGAAAGATTGAAAGAAGGAAAGATTGAAGGAAGGAAAGAAGAAAAGACTGAAAGAAGGAAAGATGAATGCTTGCTTGAAAAAATATTTGAGAAAAATGCGAGGTGGATAATTGAGGACGCACTATGCCAACATGATAAAAGAATTCAACTTAATATTATTGATCCGCCAATTATCAATTCAAATTTTGAATTGCTTTCTACTATTTTAAAAGAATATTCACAGAAGAACTTTCAAGTTTTGATTGCGTCCGAAAACGAGTTACAGAGCAATCGTCTAAGCGAGTTGCTTTATGATTTCAAAAAAGAAATTGCGGAGTTAATTGACGCGGGCAAAATCAAATTTTTGACTTTGGCTCTCAAAAGCGGGTTTATTTCGAAAAACGACAAATTAATTATTCTTACGGACTATCAAATATTTAATAAGCCGTACCGGACAAAATTATTTACCAAAGCGCGAATCAAAAGATCCCGCGTTAAAGATTTTGCGACAATCAAACGGGGTGATTACGTAGTTCATGAAAACTTCGGTATCGGTCAATACACCGGACTGGAAACAATTAAAATTGGAGACATTGAACAGGAATCGATCAAAATCTTATACGCCGAAGGCGGAGTGGTTTATGTCAATATGAATTATCTCTCGCTTGTAAAAAAGTTTTCTTCCCAAGACAATGCTCAGCCTAAACTTTCAGTACTCGGAAGCAATGAGTGGAAATCGACAAAGAAAAAAGTTAAATCGAAAATTAAGGAAGCCGCACGTGGCTTAATTGAACTTTATGCGAGAAGAAAATCGGCACAGGGTTTTTCTTTCAATCCGGATTCTATCTGGCAAAGGGAGCTCGAGGCATCTTTCTTTTATGAAGACACGCCCGATCAAGTTAAAGTTACTGAAGAAGTTAAACGTGACATGGAAGGTGAAAACCCGATGGACCGGCTGGTATGTGGAGACGTCGGTTTCGGCAAAACGGAAATTGCCGTTCGCGCAGCATTCAAAGCGATTGCCGATAATAAACAGGTGGCATTGCTTGTTCCCACTACAATTCTTGCCGAACAGCATTACAATACTTTTAAAGATCGGCTTTCACAATTTCCGGTAAAGGTTGAAGTGCTTTCGCGTTTTAAAACGAAACCGGAACAAAAAGAAATTACGAAAAAGCTGTCGGAAGGAAATATTGATCTTGTTATCGGTACGCACCGGTTGCTTTCCATGGATATTCAATTCAAAGATATCGGTTTACTGATTATTGATGAGGAACACCGCTTTGGAGTAATGGCTAAAGAAAAATTGCGTTCGATGAAAGCAAATGTTGATACACTGACATTAACGGCAACACCGATCCCGCGTACACTTAATCTCTCGCTTTTGGGCGCACGCGATCTTTCGATAATTGCCACTCCGCCTCCGAATCGTCAGCCAATCTATACCAGGGTAGATACATTTGATATTTACAAGGTGCGGGAGTGGATCTTAAACGAAGTGAAACGTAACGGACAAGTTTATTTTGTTCATGATAGAATTCAATCGATCGAAAAAATTGCGGCGTACATTCAAAAATACATTCCTGAAATAAAAATTTGCGTTGCTCACGGAAAGATAAAACCCGCCGAACTTGAAAAAGTGATTCACAACTTTCTGAATAAAAATTATCACATGCTCATCTCAACAAAAATTATCGAATCCGGTCTCGATATTCCAAACGTTAATACAATTATTATAAATCGTGCCGATCGTTTCGGATTGGCGGAGCTGCATCAATTGCGCGGGCGCGTCGGAAGGTCGGACCGCCAGGCGTACGCGTATTTTTTAGTTCCGTCAATAAATGCAATTACAAAAAAAGCCGTGAAGCGTCTTCAAGCAATTGAGGAATACACCGAGCTTGGTGAAGGATTTAGCTTATCAATGCGCGATCTTGAAATACGGGGCGCCGGAAATTTGCTGGGAACTGAGCAAAGCGGGTTTATTGATTCGGTAGGATTTGAAATGTATCTCAAACTTTTGGATGAAGCAGTTGAGGAATTAAAGCAAAGCGAATTCAAAGATGTGTTCAAAAATTTACCGAAACAGCAGGAGCGATCCGAACCGACAATCGACACCTTTTTCGAGATTGGAATCCCGCAATCGTACATGCCGGATCAGGCAGACCGGTTAAGTTTTTATACGGCACTTTTTTCTATGCTGAAAATTGAAGAGCTTGACGAAATCAAAGAGGAAATAATCGATCGTTTCGGAAAAATTCCTCCGATCGTTGAGAGGCTAATCCAGGCGGCGGTTTTGAGATACTATGCGTCTTTGACTCTGCTGGAAAGAATTTTAATCCAACCGAAAAGAATTATAATTATCTTACCGAAGAAAGAAAGAGAAAATTTTTACCAGACAAAATTTGTTCTGCTGTTGGCTTATATCAACGACAATTATTCAAAGGAAATTAATTTTGTGCAGTCGAAAGAAACGCTGAAATTGGAGATGGCTAACAAATACAATTCGCCGGAAGCGGCAATGAATTTTCTGATCAAGTTATGCCGGGAATTCATCAAAGTTATCCCGTAAACGATTTGTTGAAATTATGGGACGCATATTTAAATATACTTTTGTGTTTCTTGTAATTGTATTTATTGGCATTCAATTCGTTGATGTCGATAGAACAAATCCGCAGGTAACAGCAGACATTCAGGCGCCGCCTGAAGTTAAAAGAATTCTACGCCCGGCATGTTACGACTGCCTTCGAATGAAACCATGTGGCATTTCTACAGCAACATTGCACATGTCTCATGGTTAATTTCCGGCTATGTTAATAAAGGAAGAGAAAGGTTGAACTTTTCCAATTGGAAAAACTCTACAGCGAAAAGTAAGATGAATTGAAAGGCAGGATTTGGAAAGAAATAAATGAAGATGAAGTGCCCATGAGCAGTTATGTTTACATGAATCCGGATGCCAGACTTGGACTGCCGCCAAAAAATATAATTAAAAAATGGGCAACCGGCGACAATTTTTTTGATTCCGATTTTCAAAAAAGATTGAAATAAATAACCGGTGTTACGCAAAGCTTGAACTTAACAAACAGATTTTAGTGTATTAGAGAAAATACTCGTTTTACAGTTATATTTTTTCATTGTAGATCAAACCTTGAGTAATATGAGTAAATAATTTTCACTTCCGGTAATCGTTAAAAAAAAGTAGCTCAATTAAAAATTGGAATTTACAACTCAAAAAATAAATTGCGGCAAGCAGCTTAATCTATCGAATCCGGAGTCTAGATGAATTACTTTGCCGTAAATCATCCTTCAAATCAGATTGTAGTTTTTTTGTTCCTGATCAATATTTCACTTTGTTCGGCTCAAATAAATTTTCAGAAAAATTCCAATCAGTTAATTGAAAATAAATTTTCCCCATCGTTAACTAAAATTAACTCTGCTCTGACAGAATATAATAAGGCAAATCCGGTAATTCACTCGTTTCTAATAGTTAAGAACGGCAACCTTGTGCTCGAGAAATATTTTAATGGTTTCAGCCCTGATAAATTAAACGATCTTAAATCGGCAACAAAAAGTATCACATCAATTTTAATAGGCATAGCTATAGATAAAGGACTGATAAAAGATGAGAATCAAAAATTTTTTGATTTGATGCCGGAGTATTTCGACCAAACAGTTGACGGAAAGAAAAAGGAAATTACTCTGAAACAAATTTTAACTATGAGCGCAGGTTTTGATTGGAATAATTTTGGCGGCAAATGGAGAAATGGCTGGGATAGAAGTAAAGAACCGAATGAATTTTTAATTCGGAAAGTTCCGCTTAAAAATGAACCGGGAAAAGTGTGGAATTATAATTCTGCACTTTCGCATCTGCTTTCGGGATTAATAAAAAAGTACTCCGGCTTGCCTGCCGGACAGGCAGGAAAGTCCACACTATCATTTGCAAAACACAATTTGTTTGAACCTCTCGATATAAAAAATTACCGCTGGCAGAAAGCAGCTGATGGAAATGAAATGGGTAACTCCGAACTGTTTATGTCGTCACGCGATCTCGCAAAAATTGGTCAGTTATTTTTACAGAATGGATTCTGGAATGGAAAGCAAATCGTGAGCGAAAACTGGATTCACAAATCAACACAAAAATATTTTGATGGATTCCCTCAGATTGGTGGATACGGTTATCAATGGCACACAAGAAATTTTGGGAAATATAATTCTTATCTCGCTGCCGGTTACGGTGGACAGTTCTTAATTGTTATTCCGGATTTACAATTGATCGTAGTTAACACTTCAAAATGGAACGTGAAGAGGTCTACATACATAATTTTTGATCTGATCGAAAAATATTTACTTTCGATGGTTAATTAAATTTTATCAAACTTTGATAGGAGATTATTATGGATCACTCGCTTATCACAACCACGTTTACACTTGATGGCTACCGGGTTACAAAAAATCTTGGCGTTGTAAAAGGAATTGTTGTCCGCTCTCGTTCTGTCTTCGGAACAATTGGTGCTGGATTCCAGACAATCTTTGGCGGAAACATTACTCTTTTTACCGAACTTTGTGAAAGAACACGCCAGGATGCTTTCGAGTTGATGGTTCAACACGGACAGGCAATTGGCGCAAATGCACTGCTTGGTGTCCGTTACGACGCAACAGAAGTAATGGGCGGTGTTACCGAAGTCCTTTGCTACGGAACGGCGGTCGTTGTAGAGAAAATAAATTAGATCCACAACAACAACCCTAAACTTCTTAACAACAACATTAGCCGATTAGGGTCAATATCGGATTGGCGAGTGCAAAAACCGGCTCGGTCGACTAAGCTTTTCCAATGCGGAAAGTCTCTCCGTCAACAATTCAAACAAAAATTGTTAAATTTGATTTAACATATTACAGTTATTTAAACTATAATGACAACCGCAGCACAGGTGACAAATGAAAAAAGAAGAATTGCATTAACTTCGGTTCTTGCTGCAATTTTTCTTACAGGATTCAAACTTGTTATCGGGTTATTAACGGGAAGTCTTGGAATCCTGTCAGAAGCATTACACTCTGCGCTCGATCTTGTTGCAGCAACAATTACTTTTTTTGCGGTGAGACATTCCGATAAACCCGCAGATGAAGAACATAACTACGGTCATGGCAAAATTGAAAACTACTCGGCACTCGTCGAAACATTTCTGCTTGTAGTAACCTGTGCCTGGATTATTTATGAAGCTATTCACCGTCTTGCAACCGGCAAGACGGAAATTGAAGTTACTGTTTGGAGTTTCGTTGTTATCATCACTTCAATTATTGTTGATGTTTCGCGTTCACGCGCTTTATACAGCGTTGCAAGGGAACATGAGAGTCAAGCGCTAGAAGCCGACGCACTTCATTTTTCAACCGATATTTGGAGCTCGACAGTTGTGCTGGTCGGATTGATCGGTGCTGCATTTCATTTTTATTATGCCGATCCGGTTGCGGCGTTAATTGTAGCGATGATTGTTTTGACCGTAAGCTACAGACTTGGCAAAAGATCTTTCAACGCTCTGGTGGATAAAGCCCCCGAAGGATTGAATGAAAAGATTTTTGAAATCGTGAGAGAAATTCCGGAAGTAAAAGAATTCCACGATATAAAAGTGCGCGAGTCCGGTCCGTACAAATTTGTCGATCTGAATATCCATGTCGATAAAAACATTACAATCGATCATGCCCACGAAATTTCCCATCATGTGGAAGAAGCGATCATCTCTAAAATTAAAAATGTGAAAGTAATGGTTCATACTGAACCTGATAGCTAAGAATTTCGGTTGCTACTCTCTTTGCTTAGCAATCCTTCCATGTATCTAAGGATGTTCATCATCAACAACTAATACTTTCGATTCTCTGCTTCCTCTTTTTTGAATGGTATCTTAATAGTTAACGACAAACCGCCTACCTCTAAATTTTCCCGATAGAAATCGAAATTGGATCCATATAATTTTTCAAGATGTTTAGCAGAAATGTTATAACTCATCCTGCGCAAGGCTTGATCTACAATGAAAAAAATTAACTGCAAACCGAGCATTTTCTCTAAAACAACAAAAATTTGTTTGTCAAGCTCAAACCTTGCGTAACATCAGGTACAAGTGTCATTCTAAATAAGCACACAGCTGAAGAATCTTTTTTAAACTTGTTTTCAGATTCTTTGTTTCGCTGAGAATAACTATTTAGAGCTTTTGCGAAGCTTCTTCCTAAAATTGAACTTCCTCAACCCAGACCTCGTTATCTATCTTAGTAGTTTTGCTTAACAGCTTCATAGAATTCGAGATGCGGAATTGCTAAATTTAGTTGCTTGTTTTGTGGTGTATTTGAATCTCCCATTCTAAAAGCGAATTATAAAGGATCTATAAAATGAGTGAAAACAACAATAGCTTTGCTGGCATTGAAGAAGTTGAACTTCGCGAGTGGCTCGAGTCTCTTGAATATGTATTTCAATCCGGTGGACCTGAAAAAGTAAAAGAATTGCTTCATAACCTTGACACTTACGCACACGAATCCGGAGTAGATCTGCCGTTTACAGCAAACACGCCATATATAAATACAATTCCAAAAGAACACGAACCGCCTTTTCCGGGAGGAAGAGAAATTGAACGCCGCATTAAAAGTTTAATACGGTGGAATGCAATGGCAATGGTTGTTCGCGCTAACAAAGAAGAAGCAGGTATCGGCGGACACATTTCAACATACGCTTCTGCGGCAACACTATACGAAATTGGATTTAACCATTTCTTCCGCGGTAAAGACGGAAATTCGGAAGGCGATATAATTTATTTTCAAGGACATGCAGCGCCCGGCATTTATGCACGCGCTTTTCTTGAAGGAAGAATTTCAAAAGAGCAGCTTCAAAATTTCCGGCGCGAACTTAAAACCGGCGGTGGACTTCCATCTTATCCGCATCCCTGGCTGATGCCCGATTTCTGGGAGTTTCCAACCGTGTCGATGGGACTCGGACCTATTCAGGCAATCTATCAAGCGCGGTTCGCCAGATATTTAGAAGACCGCGGTTTGAAAAAAACTAGCGACCAAAAAGTGTGGGCATTCCTTGGCGACGGTGAAACCGATGAACCGGAAACCCTTGGTGCAATCTCTCTTGCTGCTCGCGAACATCTTGATAATTTAATTTTTGTTATCAACTGCAATTTGCAGAGACTCGATGGGCCTGTTCGCGGAAACGGAAATATCATTCAAGAACTGGAAGCTAATTTTCGGGGTGCAGGTTGGAATGTGATCAAAATAATTTGGGGAAGCGATTGGGACCCTCTTTTCGATGCAGATAAAACCGGTTTGTTGATTAAACGGATGCACGAAGTTCTCGACGGTGAATCGCAAAATCTTGTCGTCCGCGGCGGAAAATATATTCGAGATAATTTTTTTGGAAAGTACCCCGAACTTCTAAAACTTGTTGAAAAATACACCGACGAACAATTGGAAAAAATGAAACGGGGCGGCCACGATCCGGAAAAAGTTTATGCTGCCTACAAAGCTGCTGTAGAACACAAAGGCGCACCGACTGTTATTCTTGCAAAGACAGTTAAAGGTTACGGACTTGGTGAAGCCGGTGAAGGAAAAAATATTACCCATCAGCAGAAAAAACTTAACGAAGAAGAGTTAAAAGAATTTCGCAGCCGGTTTGCTATTCCAATAAGCGACGATGAAATTGGCAAAGCTCCATTTTATCGCCCTTCGGAAGACTCTCCGGAAATTCATTATCTAAAAGAAAGACGAAAAGCGCTTGGCGGATACGTTCCCAAAAGAGTCGTAAAATCTTCTCCTTTAAAAACTCCGTCGGAAGAATTGTTTGAAGAATTTTACGCCGGAACAGAAGGGCGTGAAGTTTCGACGACTATGGTATTTGTACGAATACTCGCAAAACTTTTACGCGATAAAGAAATCGGTCACTTGATTGTTCCGATCGTTCCGGATGAAGCAAGAACATTCGGTATGGAATCGCTCTTCAGACAGGTGGGAATTTACGCTCACACAGGTCAGCTTTACGAACCGGTGGATAAAGATAGTCTTCTATATTACAAAGAAGCTAAGAACGGACAAATACTTGAAGAAGGAATTACCGAAGCCGGTTCGATGGCGTCATTCATGGCAGCAGGAACTTCTTACGCTACGCATGGAATTAATACAATTCCTTTCTTCACATACTACTCAATGTTTGGTTTCCAAAGATTTGGAGATCTTGCATGGGCTGCCGGCGATATGAGATGCAAAGGATTTTTGCTTGGCGCTACTGCCGGACGCACTACTCTTGCCGGCGAAGGATTGCAGCATCAAGACGGCAACAGTCATCTTCTTGCTTACACAATTCCTAATCTTGTTGCTTACGATCCGGCTTTCGCTTATGAACTTGCTGTAATAATCCGCAACGGAATTTATCGTATGTACGAAAAACGGGAGGATGTTTATTATTATATAACCATAATGAACGAAAATTATGCTCAACCTGCATTACCGGCCGATAAACCCGAAACAGCTAATGTTGTAAAAGAAGGTATACTTAAGGGCATGTATAAATTCAGGTCGAGCGAGCGGAAAGATCAGAAGTTGAAAGCACATTTGTTAGGCAGCGGAACAATATTGAACGAAGTAATTAAAGCGCAGGAAATTCTGGAAAGTAAATACAATGTCTCTGCCGATGTATGGAGCGTTACGAGCTACAAAAATCTTCTCGTCGATGCCCAAGAAACCGAACGATGGAATATGTTGCATCCCGACCAACAAGCAAAGCTTCCATACATTTCTCAAATTACTAAAGATGAAAGCGGAGTTTTTGTTGCTGCATCGGATTATGTTCAGCTTTTGAAAGATGCAATTGCAAAATGTCTGCCCGGGTATCTTCATACGCTGGGTACTTTCGGTTTTGGAAGAAGCGAAGGAAGAAGTTCTTTAAGGGATTTCTTTGAGGTCGATGCAAAACATATTGTCTATGCAACGCTCTATTCTCTTATGAAAGAAGGAAAGGTGAAAGTTGACGTTGTGAAAAAAGCAGCGAAAGAACTCGGTATCAATCCGGAGAAACCTAATCCGGCGAAATCTTGAATCTCAAATGAAATGAAGAAGTTGTTAATATTAATTGTTTGGAATTCTTTTTCCACAACGGGGAATTCAGAATTGAAGAAGAGGAAATAAAATGACAGTAGATTTTAGATTGCCTCACCTTGGCGATGGAATCAACTCTGCAGATGTTGTCAAAGTGTTGGTTAAAGAAGGCGATCAAATAAAAAATGACCAGATTATTGTTGAGATCGAAACCGGCAAAGCAACGGTTGAAGTTCCGTCGGATGTTTCAGGCACAGTTAAAAAAGTCCTTGTTAAAGAAGGACAAAAAGCAAAAGTCGGCGAAACACTGATAGAAATCGAAGTAAGCAGCAATCAGTCAGAAGTAAAAGATAATAAAACTACAGATGACGGAGAGAAGCAAAAGGAAATTTCAAAACCGGAAATTCCGGCAACTAACAACAAACAACCGGTAACCAGCGACCAGCAACCAATCACCAAAGACCAATCAACAATAACTAATCTCTACGAATTTAAAATTCCGACTCTTGGAGAAAATATTACAACAGCAACTGTTTCGAAAGTTCTTGTTAAACAGGGCGATAAGATAAAACCGGATCAAATAGTTTTGGAAATTGAGACAGACAAAGCAACGGTAGAAGTACCGACAGAAGTTGGCGGAGTAGTGAAACATGTTAAGATTCAAGAAGGCGATAAAACTGCAATCGGTCAGGTTGTTTTGATAATTGAAACTACGGAAGTAAAAGCTGAAAAATCACAGACGGTTAAGGCACAAGCAATTATTCAACCATCGGTCCAACAGCAAAAGTTCGAATTAAAACAGCAAACCGGCCCATCCGAAATTGACTTAACACACCACACACCAAAGGTTGTAACAATTCCCAAAGATATTTCCAAAACTGTGGTGCCTGCTGCGCCGTCTGTACGCGGTTTTGCACGGGAGATTGGTGTTGATATTCATCAGGTCCGAGGAACCGGTCCGCACGGAAGAATCTCTTTCAACGACGTGAAAGCTTATGCAAAAAAATTGAATCAACAAATTCAAAGCGGTACTTTGGTATCCAGTTCATCGGGTATTGTTAAGGAAACTCTTCCCGATTTTTCAAAATGGGGAGAGATCGATCGTCAGCCGATGAGTAACATTCGTAAAAAAACCGCTGAGCATTTAGGTTATGCTTGGGCAACAATTCCGCACGTTACACAATTTGATAAAGCCGATATAACCGAGCTCGAAAATTTGCGAAAGCAATTCGGCAAAAAAGTTGAAGATGCCGGCGGCAAACTCACCATCACTGCAATACTTCTAAAAGTAGTTGCATCTGCATTGAAAGTTTTTCCACAATTCAGTTCGAGCATCGATATGGAAAGGAATGAAATCGTTTACAAGAAATATTACAACATCGGTGTTGCGGTCGACACCGATCACGGACTGCTTGTACCTGTGATTCGTGATGTTGACAAAAAGAATATTATTCAGATCAGTATCGAACTTGCCGAAGCGTCGAAGAAAGCGCGCGATAAAAAACTTTTGCTCGAAGAAATGCAAGGTGGATGTTTTACAATTTCCAATCTTGGTGGAATTGGAGGAACATATTTTACACCAATTATAAATTCGCCCGAAGTTGCGATACTCGGCGTTTCGAAATCTGCTATCGAACCGGCTTATATTAATGATAAACATGCCTTGTCGGCAGACATGTTTGAACCAAGATTGGTGATGCCGCTTTCACTTTCGTACGATCACCGAATTATTGACGGTGCTGACGGAATTAGATTTTTGCGATGGATGGTTGACGCATTGGAAAATCCTTTCCTGCTATCACTTGAAGGATAAAAACTTTTGCATGTATCCTTGAACGGATAGTTGTTTGATGTTATGTAAAGGAAAAATTATATTTTATGTGTGAAAACGACAAAATATTTTCGCGAACAAGTCTTAAAGA
>CAZQQC010000096.1:0-11122 GCA_964595365.1 uncultured Melioribacter sp. | reverse complement strand
CTCCTAATAAACTCAAAACAAAGTAGCAAATATTTTATCGAAAGCAAAATAGCAAAGAGACGAGCGATAATAAGCCGTACTTAGAGAACGGCTTCTTCTCTTTAGTTTTCTTCAGCTTAATCTTGTTTTCTCCATCTTCAATTTCCGGATTTGGAATTTGAGTGAATGCAATTCTCATCGGGGCAGAATTAAGCGCAACATGCGAGCCAGCATAATATGCAGATGAGTATCCATACATCTTGTTCAACTTATCCACTGCCTTGTTCAACGAATGCATCTTATCATAATTTTCAAACAGCGACGGAGTATTTTGATCGGCGTTCATTAATTTGAAAAGTGCAACACTGACTGCGAGCGGTTTGGTATCTTTGAGCGGGCGGTTTTCCCAAAGAGTATCAAATGCATGAATTAATTCGGTTGTATTTTCCGTGCGAGCAAAACTAATATTGTCGTGCCAGCGTTTTTGTCCCGCATATTTTACTCCAATTGACATTTCGCCGGCAACATATCCAAGGTATCGCAAGCGGGTTGCGGCTTTTTGTGTTAACCGGTTCAAAACTCCGTAAGCTCCTTCTTGAGTTCTGAGATCGGGTTCCAAAACATGCGAGTGTCCTATTGTGCTTCTATGCGTTGGAGGGCGGTTTACAATTTCTCCGCGAAGCTGTGCGTACATTCTTTCGCCTTCAATTCCGCCCCAAACATCCCGCAATAATTTTTTACTTGCCATGCACAATTGTTCAACGGTATAGATCCCAAATGTTCGAAGACGTGGTTCCATCTTTCTTCCAATGCCTACAATTTCATTCAACTTAAGAGTGAAGAGAATGCCGGGAAGATCTTTCTCTTCAATTACAACAAGTCCATCCGGTTTTTGCATATCGGTACCGGTTTTTGCCAAAAATAAATTTGGTGCAATTCCTATCGAACAACAAATTACCCCGCCAACATTTTCTCTTATCGTTTTCTTGATTTGCCGAGCCAGCTCTATTGCATTTTCACGCCGGCACTGTTTCCCCATCAGCACGCAAGACATCTCGTCTATCGAATGAACATCTTCAACCGGAATGCACGAGTGAACCGCTTCAATAAGTCTATGATGGTAATCAATATAAAGCCGATGATTAGCGACTACAGTTTTTAAGCCGGGACACATTTTTTTTGCTTCAGAAACAAGCGTTCCGGTTTTTACGCCAAATTTTTTTGCTTCGTAGCTTGCTGCTATTGCACACGTAGTATCTGTATCAACCGGAACAACAATCACAGGCTTACAGCGGAGCTTTGGCTTTTCCTGCTGTTCTATAGAAGCGAAATAAGAATTGAAATCGATGAAAAGATATTTAAGCGGCATATGTTTTTATGAAATATAATAAAAGGGGTTAGAAGATAGAAATAAGGAGATAGAAGAATTAACACGAGCATAGATTCCCGGAATGTTTTTTAATCTGCAATGCTCAATCAATTTTTTGATTTTAGGTACCTGCCTTGTTGCTTCGGGTATCCACGACGGCGCCCGATTAGGTTTCACAAATTCTTCCTGCATATCAATTACCAACAATGCTGCTTTCTCTTGAATAAGACTGAATTGCGCTTCACCGTTTTCGTAGGCGTTATGTGCTAACCTTAAAACTTATTCCCCGGTAATACTGCCGGCTTTCATTTTCTCCACGTAATTTAATCAGAACAATTTTATAACAAAGTAAGAGATTGCCGAGATGGATGCGCTAAGAGGAATGGTAAGAATCCATGCCCAGACAATTTTTCCTGCTACTCCCCATCTAACAGCTGTTAACCGTTTCAATGATCCTACACCCATGATCGAGCCTGTAATAGTGTGTGTTGTGCTGACAGGAACGCCGAGTGCCGTCGAGAAAAAAAGTGTTGTTGCAGCTCCAAGTTCGGCGCAGAATCCGTCTACCGGCCTTAGTTTTGCAACACGTTGCCCCATTGTTTTGACAATTCTCCATCCGCCCGACATTGTACCGAGAGCCATTGCCGTATGACAGGCAAGAACAACCCATAACGGAATATAAAACGAATTTATAGCCTTTGAACTAAAAAGAAGTCCGGCAATTATTCCCATTGTTTTTTGTGCATCATTTCCGCCATGCCCAAGACTATATGCCGCGGCAGAAAGCAATTGTCCTTTGCGAAACACATGATCAACTTTCAGCGGGTGGCTTTTACGCGAAAATCGATATACCATCAATCCAATAATCACTCCCAGTATTAATCCAAGCGTTGGAGAAAGTACAAGAAACAAAACGGTTTTGAAAATGCCTTCACCAACCAGTGCAGAAAATCCGGCTTTTACAATAGCCGCTCCAATCAATCCTCCAATCAACGCGTGGGAAGAACTTGTAGGCAGACCAAAATACCACGTAATAATATTCCATACAACGGCGCCCATCAACGCAGAAAAGACAATGGAAGAATCAACAATTTTAATATCAACAATTCCTTTACCGATTGTACCGGCTACATGTAATCCAAAGAATAAAAATGCAATGAAGTTGAAGAACGCCGCCCATATAACAGCATGCCTTGGGCTAAGGACTCTTGTTGACACAACCGTTGCAACAGAGTTTGCGGCATCATGAAAACCGTTGAGGAAATCGAACGTTAATGCAAGCACTATCAGAAGAATAACGGCAATAGTCATATTTATGCCTGCTTCACAAGAATTGATTCGATTATCTTGGAAACATCATCACATTGGTCTAGAACCTTTTCGGAAGTTTGAAAAATATCTTTCCATTTCATTATGTAGATTGCATCTTTTTCACCGTCGAACAAATCTGCCATTACATCATTGCGCAGTTGATCGCCTTCATCCTCAATCAAATTAACTTCGTTGCAGTAACGCATCACTTTTTTCGGTTCTTTCATGTTGCGCAACCCTGCAACAGCTTTTGACAGGGCTTCAACCGAACGATCGATTAATTTTACTTCTTCCCTGAATTTGGGATTGATATCTGTAATTCTATATACCTTCATATGGTTGGCAACTTTAAGAATATAATCAATAACACTATCCAGTTCGTGAGCAAGTTGATGGATATCTTCCCTGTCAATCGGTGTGATAAAAGTCTTGTTCAATTTTTCAACGATATTAAAAACCATACCGTCGGCAGTGCGTTCAATTTCTTTTACTTTTTTCACGTCTTCTTCTGCAAAGACAGCTTTGCTCATGTTTTCCTGGAATTGTTTTGATGCGGCAACACATTGAGCAGCAAGATTATCGAACATATCGAAGAACTCGTACTCTTTCGGTAAAAGACTAAAACCCATAATTAGTTCCTATTGTTAAAAATGTTGGTGCTAATTTTAGCGAATTCGTTCCGGAATTTCTAATTTATTATTTTTTAACGAAGGGGTTCTTCTGTAATTTAAAATCAGATTTTCAATATCACTTCTCTTACAGCTTTAAAATATTATCCTTTTTGCGGTGCGGGCAGAGTAAAAATAAATTTGCTTCCAATGTCCAGTACGCTTTCTACCCGAATTGTACCACCGTGTCTTTCAACAAATTCTTTACAGAGCATTAATCCAAGTCCTGTGCCTTTTTCTCCTGCGGTTCCTTCCGATTTTGTAACATTCTCGATTTTAAAGAGTCTTTCCAGTTTATCTTCAGAAATACCAATACCGGTATCTTCAACACAAATTTCGGCGGCAACTGTTGAGCCGTTTAATAAGACCGAAACGCGTCCGCCTCCGTTAGTAAATTTGATTCCATTCGTTACCAAATTTCTTAATATCAATTTTATCATTTCTTCATCGCCATAAAGTTCCGTCGGTTTATCAACATTTGTAATTAGGTCGATGTTTTTGTTTCTTGCTGCACTTTCAACCAACGAAAAAGTTTGTTCGACCAATTCGGACAAATCAAAATTCCCGGGGTGAAATTCCATTCTTCCGGTTTGCGACTGTGACCAGTAAAGCAAATTTTCCAGCAGGCGATAAGTTTGTTTGCTGGTTTTATCTATATCGTTAAGTAAGCTCAATTTTTCCTTTTCATCCAATCTGTTGTACTCGTTCAGAAGAGTATCTGTATAGCCAAAAATTATGCTGAACGGATTCTTTAAATCGTGCGCAATTATTCCAAAGAATTTATCTTTCATTGCATTCAACTCTTGCAGCTTTTCATTCGCCAGTTTTTTGGAATGGTATTTACTGTATGTAATTACCGCGATTACAATGACAAGTAATGCAATTACAATCCAATTATTTCTTTGTTCTCTCTCTGCTTCAAGATTTTTCGTCAGAATGGCATTTTCCTTTTCGGTTTGTTCAGCCTTGTGAACAGCTTCCATTTCCGAAACTATTGCAATGTTGTCAATTCTGTTAACGGAGTCTTTTAGGCTCTGATATTTCTTCAGCTCTGCCAGAGCCAGTGGATAATCTTTTTTGATTTCGTAAAACTCCGAAAGATATTTACCGAGTTCCATCTGCGAATAAATTTCTTTGAACCCTTGAGCAACTTTTAAAGCTCTATCAATAAACTCTCTGCCTTTAGCATACTTGCCGAGTCTTGCGTAAATCAATCCCATGCTTCCGTAATTATTTATCAGTCCTTCCCGATAATGAATTTTCTTAGACATCTCGAGCGCTTTAGTTCTATAGATCAAGGCATTCTTATAATTTTTTTGATCGTAATAAATATTGCCTATGCCTCCCCAGGTTGCGGCTAAACCTTTTTTATCGTCAATATCTGCATATTCTTTTTCGACTTCCAGATAATAATTGAGCGCGTTATTTAGTTTGCCCTGTTCATAGTTTATTTCTGCAATCAGGTTCAAAGCCAGAGCTTTGCCTGCACGGTCATGAATTTCTTCGCGGAGTTTAATAGTCAAATTCAGGTACTCAAGCGCCTTCGAAAAGTTTTGCTGACGCCGGTAGATTAGCCCGATGTTAATAGTACAGAAAGCCATTCCTGTTTTATCGTTACGATTCTCAAAAATATCGAGCGCCTTTAGAATGTATTCCAGTGCAATTGTATTGTTTCCCTCGAGGCGATATAATCCGCCAATGTTGTTATATGAATAAGCAATTTGAGTCGAGTCTTTTGCCGATTCGGCTATTCTTAATGCATTCTTGTACGATGTTATAGCTTTCTCATATTTGCCCAAATTTCTGTAAACAACACCGATAAGATTGTATGCCTTTGCCTGAAGTTTCAAATCTTTCAGAGATTGAGCAATACGCAGCGCCTCCTCTCCGCTTTTTAATGACTGCAATGGATTTTTGCTTCTGTTGTTCCAGCAAAAATCGAGAAGCATTTTTGCTTGAGTTACGTCCGGTAACGATTTAATACTTGAAAGGAGCGAATCAATCTTCGTTTGCCCGATTAGAAGATTACTCACAATTAAAAATAAAAATGCAAACTTCATATAAACTCTCAACTCATTCACAAGCAAATTTATTCTTGCGCCGGCATTCCAAACGCAGACCATTCTTCTTTAGCCGGTCCATAAACACCCGGAACTTTTAATCCGGCTTGCCTCATCAGAACAGTCAATTGCGCTCTGTGATGAGTTTGATGACTCATTAACGACGTAAGCACCTTCCCTTTTGCCCACATCTCACCATACATGTTTATTTCCTCAAGAAGAGATTTGTCATCCCACTTACTTTGAATTTCATCGAAGACTTTTCTGGAAAATTTTTCGTACTCCGAAATTATTTCCGTTGCGCGTTTCGGCACCGGAGACGATTCATCATACTGCCCGATTTCCAAGCCGGTACGGTTAAGCATTTCCGCAACTGACAATGTAATATGCCATGCAAGTTTGCCTATAGATCTTCCATCCTGCGTAACTTTTTGATTGAGCGATTCATCTGTCAACGCTTTGAAAATTTTGAGTGTGGCGCTGTTTTCATACGACCAACCTTCTAAAAAATCAGAAATCATTCGATACATTTTTCCTCTACTTTATTTTTATTTTGTGAATACAGCCGGCTATTGCAAAATTTTTAATGCGTCCGGTTGTTTCCAATAGCTCCAGCTTATATGAAATGGTTACAAAGCGGTTAGTTTCCATCCTGTTATACCGGAACCCGTTATTCATGTGAATTTCTGTAAAAGGAACCGCCTGAACAGGGTAATCTTTTTTGTCTGTGCAGCAAACAAAACCGGGATCGGTATGAGAAAAAAAAGCTTTTTCATCATTCTCCTCTAAAAGGTTGGGCATAAATTACATTAAGGAAGAATTAATTTCTATTATTTTAAAAAACAATAGCCAGTGTACTTCTTGGTAAGGATAAAAGGAGCATGAAGACTTCGCATTTTCATTTTTATTTTCCACCAAATCATAATCGCTGAAGCAATTTGTCAAACTGCCAGGAGTCTTCCACTAATAAAATGCCCTATATCCTTCATCATTTTCAATCACATAATAAATTGAAGCCTGTATAAATTTTCGGAATTTTTTTTGTCTTGATAAATAGTTTTTTCGTAACCAAATTAACTATGCCAAAGTTTGCGGTAATTAACATTAAGTATTATAATGAGTTCAAAACGATTAATCTTGACGGCTGTTTTTATTCTTGCTTTTTCTCAGTTAATTTATGCACAGAACTATTTACGTGCCTACATTGGCGGCGGCGCTTCACTAAACAATTTAACAAATGGAATTTTAAGCAATTGGGGAAACGGGTGGATATTTGGCGGCGGGTTGTCGCATTCGATAGGAACACAAATAGACCTGACTATGAATATTTCTTATAGCCGCTATCCTTACTTAGGCGGTAATCTTCAACTCATAGTTCCTGCAATTGCAGGGTTTCGTTTGGGTGTCTCGGGCAATTCAACAAACATAATTGAAGCATCTGTCTCTGCACGTTTTACCTCTTCGCTGTCATTCATAAAACCATTCCTGTCTCTCACAACAGGACTGTATCGAATCAACATAGGCAAAATTATTATATCATCGTGGCTCGAGAAATCTCCACAAAATGTTTCTTACTCTATCTATAATAGTTCGGGGAAATCAATAACAAAAGTTTTTGCTGCTCTTGGCGCCGGTATTTCGATATCGCTGAATTCAAACATCGGACTTATCATTGAAGGGCGATATGCTCAAACTCTTGATTCGAAAGAAATTTTCCTTCCACTGCTCGCTGCAGCTCAAATTGATTTATAAGACATAGGCAGTCTATCTATAATGTTACACCTATATTCACTCTTTTGCCATCATGTTGGTTTGACATATCAATCCAGAAGCTAATCCTTCTTCATCAACTCATCAATTGACTCTTGTAGCAGTTTGTCGAATTGCGCCGGGTCTTCCAGCATTATAAAATGCCCGATACCCTTCATAGTTTTCAGCTCAAACGATTTTACATACTTGCTGTTTTCTTCTACTTTCACACGATACCGATCATTATTAATTGATATGAATGGAACATGAATTTTCTGGAGAGATGGAAGTGCGTTGTATGTGAACAGGCAAAATATAGTGTTGATAGCGATGTCGGGTGGTGTAGATGATATATCTTTTACAACTTTGTTCACCAGAACTGTGTCGGACTTTGGCGTGAACATCGATCTTACAAATCCGCCCGACTGTTTCACAAAATTTTCTTTAAACGGTTTTAAAAATTCCTCGGCTTGCGCTTCTCCCATTGTTTGAGTTAAATCTTGAAATGTATCTGCACCGATTATACCGATCACCCTGTTTTTGAGAAGAACCGCTGCTTCAATAATATCTGCGCCGCCCATCGAATGCCCAATTAAAATTACTTTTTTCAATTTTAGTTTATTCACAACGGAGGCTATATCTGCACCGAACAACTGTGGTGTATAATTTTTTCTGTTGTGTCCCGATTTGCCGTGACCGGCAAGATCTAGCGTTACAACCTTGTATACGGGAGAAAATGTTTTCACCTGCTCGTCCCAGTACGTTTTATTGCATCCCCATCCGTGAACAAACACAAGCGCCGTTTCTCCGTTGCCGTTAACTGTGTAAACAATTTCGACACCGTCTTTGGATTTTACTTTGTCAACATTCGCAGCAGTAGTACTATCAAATAAGAAGCACAATACAAATAGAGCACTTATTGATGCAAGAAATTTTCTAATCATATTATCTCCAGATTCTTTCGGTCTATTTTTAAGTAGTCAATTTACATCAAAGTATTGAAATTAAGTAATCACAATAAAAATGAAAGCCCGAACAAAATTTTTACGAAAGAGTAATTTCTTTTGTAGCCGGTTATTCCATGAGTTTTTTGATCATCGCTATAACTATAAGACGTGTAACCTAATTCGCTACGCAGTAGCACTGACCTAGTTAAGAAATTTTTAATTCCTATACCTAAATTCAAAGTATGATTATTCCTGTCGGTACTTTCTTTATAGATCCGGTTATTCGGTGGAAGAATTGGAACGCCGTTAACAATACCGTAGCCACCTCTTACAAACACTGCGAACTTACTTTCCGAAAGTAGATATGCATAAGAAAGATTGCCGATAACCGGGTAAATGAGATCGGAGTTACCGGATCTGCCAAAAAGATATGAAAACTTGAGTTCCGGTTCTAATCATAGCCCTGGTGCAAAATAGAAACCAATTGTTCCTCCCAGATCAATTACGTCAGTCGATGATTTTGAAGTTGATTCACCCGCCCGGGATACGAATAACCGTAGGTAATTTCATAAAGTAAAGTGGGCATAACCACCAAGAAATGATATCTCTACATCGCCAGAAGAAAATAACGACGTACGGTACGCATGTCATTATCAAAATACAGTCAATATATGTTTAGCTGCACAAGAGGTATAAAATTTTGACTTTATAAAAAAGGCGGCAAATACTTACTATCTTTATATTTCATTTGAAAAATCCTTTTTTTGTTAAATGAAAGAAAAATTGTGTGAAGGAATGATAACGGATATTGTGCAAAAGCAAAAAGAGAAAATTTCCTATATCTACCACAAATTATTTTCATAACCCTAAAAGAAATATTTGTTGAAACAGATTATATTGATAAGAGCATTTTCAATGAAAAAGGTTTGGGCGAAACTATGAAAGGAATAATTCTTGCCGGCGGATCGGGAACGCGAATGTATCCTATAACAAAAATTTACAGCAAACAGCTTGTAACAATTTACGATAAACCGCTGGTATATTACCCGCTTTCAATTTTAATGCTTGCAGGCATACGGGAAATTCTAATCATTTCCAACGAAGACACAATTCCCCTTTACAAGAAATTATTTGAAGACGGCTCGCACATCGGGCTGAAAATTGAATATGCAGTTCAAAAAGCGCCGAACGGAATTGCCGAGTCGTTTATCATAGGAGAGAAATTTATCGGTAAAGATAATGTTGCGCTGGTTCTGGGAGACAACATTTTTTACGGCACACTTAATTTCTTTTACAGCGCAGTGCAAAGACACGAGTCCGGTTTACCCAACTGTAATGCCGGCGCAACAATTTTTGCTTACCAGGTAACCGACCCGGAACGTTACGGAATAGTTGAATTCGGCAACGACGGGAAAGCTATTAGTATAGAAGAAAAACCGAAGATTCCGAAATCGAACTATGCTGTGCCGGGACTTTACATTTTTGATAACAAAGTTGTGTCGATTTCCAAAAATTTAAAACCTTCCGCACGCGGTGAACTTGAAATCACCGATGTTAACAAATCATATCTTCAAAAAGGAGAATTACACGTGGAAAAGATAGGACGCGGCATTGCATGGCTGGACACGGGAACACCGGAAGCGTTGCTTAAAGCTGCAAACTTCTTCGGTATCATCGAGGACCGGCAGGGTTTAAAAGTAGCGTGCATAGAAGAGATTGCATATCAGAAGGAATTTATAAATAAAGAACAGTTCGGTTCTCTTATCAGCAGAATTCCGAAATCGCTTTACAAAGATTATCTTGAAAAAATATATAACGAATAGATTCTCGTTTCATTTCGACTGATTCCCCGGATTGGCATTTAGAGAAAATAGGAATACATTTAACAAAGTTTATTATCTTTGCCAAAGTTATATTACAGCATCCAAGTAAGGGAGCATTTACAGAATGGGCGTTTTTTCGTCAAGGTCAAAAAAGAGCGATATAGAAAAGCTTATTGAAGAGAACGACGAACTGAAAAATACGCTTCATGCAGTCCTTCAAAAACATCAGAGTCTTGTTGAACTTGATAATAAGTTGGCAGACGCCCGCGAAGAGATGTCCGAACTGTTTATCAAAATCGATAAACACAAAGCCGATCTTGACAAATTAGAAACCGATATTCAAATTAAAACAGAAACTCTGCAGAAATTGACCGATACGGTTTCGTCTTTAACACAGCAAAAGAACTTTTTAGAAGAATCAATTTTATCAATTCAGGGTGCATCGCCCGATTCGCAGGAAACAGCAAGAATATCTGAAGGAAAAGAAAAAGAAATTTCCGAACTGAACGAACAGTTCGATCGGCTCAAAAATTCCTTCGACGCATTAACGGAAGAATACAACACCAGGCAGCAAAACTTAAATTATCTCCGGCAGGAAGAAGAAAGATTGCACGAAGTCGTTAGCCGGTACGACGGCAATTTTCTCGAATCGTTTGAGAAGATCAAAGAAGTTGAATCGGACTTGAACGAACGTCTGGTTCAACTAAAGGCTGAAGAGAATAAGAGAACGACCGCGCTTAAAGCGATCAACGAAAAAATAACTCTTGCCGAAGAAATAAAATTGAACCTCGAATCTTCGCTGGCAACTATAATTGATCGGCTTGCTGAGAAAGAAAAATTACATTCGGAGTTTATTGCCAGGCGCGAATCTCTGATAGAAGAGATCCGGTCGAGACAAAAAGAATACGACGCGTTTGAAACGAGATATAACTTTGCCAAAGAAAACATAGATAAACTGGAAAGCGAGAACAAAGAGCTTGCAGACAGGCGAAACCGGTTGTGCGAAGAGGTAAGCAAGTTCGAATCTGTAAGAGCCAGGATAGACGAAAAGATTCTCCAGCTTAAGGGCGATGAAGAAAGGATTACAGAAGAACTGAACAGAAAAAGAAACCTCCTCGATGAACTGGAGAAAAGGAAAATTGAAATTGAAGAAAATCATCTGAAAGTTGAAAACGATTTTTCCCGGGTAATCAACAAATTCACAGAGGAAATAAAC
>CAZQQC010000095.1:0-11228 GCA_964595365.1 uncultured Melioribacter sp. | reverse complement strand
AGTAACCTAAATAGAATAGGGAAACATCAGCTACAAAGTAAAATTTGACTTATAGACATTCTTTGATAACGTGACGACTAAACAAGGAGTGTCTCAAACGAGCATGATCTATTTTTACCGGTTAAGTGCCTGCCTTTGCAAAATTCATAACAAGATTTTTGTTCGGACCCCGAAAAATAATTTTGACGGAAGTGAAATATTAATTAAGGTTTGTAACAGTAAGTCTCTAACTTGAAACTTTTTCCAACTTACTCTTGTAATTTGTAGTCACGTAGTTCATCATCCACTTTTGGTGATTGACTATTTCTTCATTGTAAAGCGGATGATTAAACACATAGTTTCCGTGGGGCAAAAGGATACGAGCTTTCTCATTATCGTTAAGACATGAGTTGAGTATTACATTCTTAATGTAGTATTTCAATTCTTCGTCTGTAATCGGAAAAGTTACTTCAACTCTACGGTCGAGATTGCGCTGCATAAGGTCGGCACTGCTGCAAAAAATTTCTTCTTCGCCGTTGTTGTAGAAATAGTAAATTCTATTATGTTCCAAAAATCTTCCTACGATACTAATGACGCGAATGTTTTCGCTTAACCCCGGCTTCTGCGGGATAAGACAACATGTTCCCCGCACTATTAAATCTATATGCACACCTTTGCTCGATGCTTCATACAGCGCAGAAATAAGGACCGGATCAACAAGAGAATTCATTTTGAATATTAACCTGCCTGTGCCTCCGGCTCTAACGTTATTAATTTCTCTTTCGAGAAGCTCGATAAATCTTTGCCGTTTGTTAATGGGTGCAACACATAATTTTCTGAAAGACTTTTGCTCTGAATAGCCGGTTAAGAAATTGAATACCTCGGATACGTCGGCACAAATGTCTTCGTTAGCAGTGAATAAACCGATATCGGCATAGATCTTAGCAGTGATAGGATTATAATTTCCAGTGCTGATGTGAACGTACCTTTTTACACCATCACTTTCTTTTTTGACTACCATGGCCATTTTAGCATGTGTTTTCAATCCTACCAGCCCGTATACAACATGAACGCCGGCTTTTTCGAGTGTGCGCGCCCAAAAAATATTGTTTTCTTCATCGAAGCGGGCTTTTAGTTCAACAAGAACTGCCACTTGCTTTTTTCTTTCTGCAGCTTCAATTAGTGTTTCAACGATCGGCGAATTTTCTCCGACGCGATATAAAGTCTGCTTAATAGCAAGTACGTCCGGATCAAGCGAAGCTTTCTTAATAAAATCTATTACCGGATTAAATGAATCGTACGGATGAAAAAGCAGAATATCTTTTTTCTTAATCATCGTAAATAAATTTTCTTCTTCGAAAATCTGTTGGGTAACCGGATGAAACGGTTTTTCTTTTAAGTGGGGAAGAGGTAGCTCCCAAAGCGATAGTACGTCGCTCAAACCGAAAGTTCCGTCTATAACGTGCAGATCTTCGAGCGTGATTTCAAGATTTTCTACCAATGTGTCAATCATGTATTCCGGCATCTGAGTTTTGACTTCGAGCCGAACAACGGAACCGAATTTCCTTTGCTTTATATTTTCTTCCATAACTTCAAGCAAATCGTCGGCTTCGTCTTCCTGAATCTCAAGGTCGGTATCTCTGGTAATTCTGAAAAGATAAGCTTCTACAACTTCAAGTCCCGGAAACAGCAAATGTAAATTTGCTTCGATTAAATCTTCGATCCAGATAAACTTAATTTGCGAGTTACCGTTTCCCGGTCTGGTTGCTTTAACTATGCTGTCGATTTTTAAAAGCCGTGGAAGGTTGGTTGGAACCTTTACCCTTGCAAAATTTTTGTCACCATGCGGCTTTTGAATAAGTATAGCGAAACTTAAGCTCAGGTTAGAAATGTATGGAAACGGTCTTCCCGGATCGAATGCAAGCGGTGTTAATACCGGATAAACCTCTTTCAAAAAATATTCGTTTAACGAATCTCTTTCTTCTTTCGTTAATTCGTTGAGGGTGCAGATTGAAACCATGTTCTCTTTTAGTTTGGGAACTAATATTTCCTTCCAGTAATCGTTAATTTGTTTGAGCATCGGTTGAAGCGAAGCTTCAATTTTTTTTAACTGCTCGCGTGGTGTAAGCCCGTCGATAGAAGTATCTATAATTTTTGCGCGTATCTGTTCTTTGATTCCTGCAATACGAATCATGTAAAATTCATCGAGGTTGGAAAAGAAGATGGAGACAAATTTGACTCTGTCAAGAAGAGGAAGGTTCGGATTTGTCGCTTCTTCCAAAACCCGTCTATTGAATTCAAGCCAGCTTAAGTCTCTGTTAAAGAAATTTTCGGGCTTAAGATATTTTTGAAGATTTTCTTTTGCTAATTTCATAAAATTATATGTAACGCAGAAGTTATCGGTTCCGCCGATTCAAATTTTCACTTAAATATTTTTGCCGAACTAAAACTTTCTAGATTGTAGTCAATATCTTTGTCGGGAACCGGCAATCTTTTAATGTTCACTTTTGCCTTTCTGAAAAAATCTTCGGCTAAGGTATCATGATAATCGGAAAAAATAACAATCTCTTTTATGCCGGCAGTGATCAAAGCTTTCGAACAATTGGTGCACGGCATATTTGTAATGTAAGCTATTGCGCCTTGTGTACTAATGCCGTGAGAGGAACATTGAAGTATAGCGTTCATTTCAGCGTGAATGGTTCTAACGCAATGGTTGTTAACAATCATGCATCCAGCATCTTCGCAATGATCATCGCCGGGTATCGACCCGTTATAGCCGGTAGACAAAATTTGTTTATCCTTTACCAATACGCAGCCGCAATGCATACGCGGGCAGGTAGCGCGTTCCGAAACAAGCATCGCTACTTTCAAAAAGTATTCATCCCAAGAGGGGCGTTTCCAGCTTCTTTTTGTCATGGATAATCAGTCTTTATTAAAACGTGGGGTGAATTTACTGAATTTTCATCCCATTATAAAAAAATACTGCTATGGTAGAGGGGAACCATAGCAGTAGATCTGATGTATGTGGAAGGTATGTATTAATAAAGATAAGGGCACTTAACACATACAACCTTCATACCACTCAAACTAACCAAAACATTTGATTTTTCAAGTTCACCGGTTGTTCATTCCCAACATTTGGGAAAATCAGTTTTCTTTCTTCTTGTTTGTAAGAATATTATTGGGAAGATGTTAAATATTTTTGAGCTGGATTTTTGAGTTGTGAAAGCAATTATTAGACTGCTCTAAGAATTATTTTAAATGTTGTACCCTCATTGATTACCGAATCTTTAACAAAAATTTTTCCTCGATGATAATCTTCAACAATACGTTTGGAAAGACTAAGACCAAGACCCCAGCCACGGCGTTTTGTACTGTAACCGGGGCGGAAAATATCTTTCCATCTCTTATGCTCTATGCCTTTACCGTTGTCTTTGATTGCGATGCCGATATAGTTTCTGTTTTTCTGAATCACAAATTGTATTCTGCCGTTCTTATCCTCGATAGCATCCAGCGAATTTTTGATTAGGTTTTCAATAACCCACTCGAATAATTCCGGGTTAATTTTTACTTTTGTTTCTTTTTCTCCCTCGACGGAAATTTGTACATTCTTACCCAATTGCGGAAGGCGGCGTTGAAAATAATTGATCACCCGTTGAATTGTTTCGAATGGAATTTCTTCCTGAAGTTCCGGTTTAGAACCTATCTTCGAAAATCTTTTTGCAATTTTCTTTAATCTGTCGAGATCGCTTTCTATTTCTTCGGCAGTATCTAAAACTTTATCGGAATCTTTGTAATTCATTTTCAACATTTCGTTCCATCCCATCAAACTGGAGATTGGTGTGCCTAATTGGTGGGCAGTTTCTTTCGACATTCCAACCCAGATGTTACTTTGCTCGCTTCTTTTTATGTAGTTGAAACTTGAGTAGGCAATAATCAAAAACAAGAGTGCAAATAGTATCTGGAAATAGGGATAGTATCTTAATCTCCGAATGATTTCAGAATCCCCATAGTAAATTTTTTGAATTATTTTTCCGTTGGGGGCTTTTACATCGATAGGCATATGCTCTTGTGCAAGTTTATAAAGTTTCTCTTGAAGAAATTCTCTTAATTGAGCGCCGGTTAATTTTGGATCGTGCGTAATATTTTTATAGCCAGCACCGGAAACCATAGAACTGATCCGATCGTTCGAGTCGGTAAGAATCAAAGGGAAATCGATTCGTTGAATGATATTCTGAAAAATAAAAGTGAAGTCTGTATTAACTATTTCTGCATTGGCAACAAATTCTAAACTTTGGGCGTATAGCTGAACAATTTCTCTTTCTCTTTGCTGAAGGCGTTGAACAAGATTCTGGGTGTAATAAAGCGTCCCGAAAGCAATTGCTGCCCCCAGGATCACTAAAATAAGTTTTATATTCATCGAGGTTGGACCACCGGACATTTTCATAGTTTCTCCAAGTCAAAAACGTTCAGGCAAAAATTACAAAAGGTTAACGATTAAATTAAAGAGAAAGATAAGATAAAAATTATTCTATAACTCAATCGTTTGGCTTCGGCTTGGTCCTACTGAAATAATGCTGATTTCAAATCCGCTCTGTTCGGAAATGAACTGCAAATAATCTTTCGCTTCGGTAGGAAGTTGATCGTATTCGGTCATATTAGAAAGATCCGTATTCCAGCCGTTTAAAATTTCATAGACCGGAACTGCTTGCATAAGTTGATTGACAGATGTTGGATATGACTTGAGTTTCTTGCCGTTAATTTCGTAACCGACACAGACCTGAATTTTTTCAAAATGTCCCAGCACGTCAAGCTTGGTAATGGCGGCTCTCTCAATTCCGTTTATCATGCGTGAATAATTTACCAGGAAAGCATCGTACCAGCCACATCTTCTCGGCCGGCCTGTTGTAGCACCGAACTCTGCGCCGATGTTTCTTAGCTCTTCACCTTCTTCATTTGTTAATTCTGTCGGAAAAGGTCCCAAGCCGACTCTTGTAGTGTAAGCTTTCACTATTCCATACACAGAAGTGATTTTTGTAGGAGGAATTCCGGAACCTGTACTTGCACCACCGGAAGTTGGATTGGAAGATGTAACGTAAGGATACGTACCGTGGTCAACATCCAGCATTGTGCCTTGAGCGCCTTCAAGAAGAATTGAATTACCATCTGCAAGAGCGTTGTTAAGAAAAAGCGGAACATCGGTAATATATTGATCTATTGCATCATCAAATTCGACATACTCCTTTATAATTTCCTCTACATCCAGCTCTTGCCGGTTATAAACTTTTTTCAGCAAATTATTTTTTTCTTCGATGTTGGTTCTAATCTTTTCTTCGAGAACTTTTTTATCGAGCAGATCGACAATTCGAATTCCTTTCCTTGCGTATTTATCGATATAGCATGGGCCTATACCCCGGCCTGTTGTACCGATCTTTGATGAACCGCTCTCGCTTATCGAGTCGAGCAATTTATGGTATGGCATTATCAAATGAGCATTCTGACTGACAAACAATCTGTTCTTAATATTAATTCCCGCATCTTCAAGTTGTCTAATTTCGTCGAGCAGGGCTTTAGGGTCAATTACAACTCCGTTCCCTATAACGCAGAGAACATTTTCTCTAAGAATGCCCGATGGAATTAAATGAAGTATAAATTGGTTCTCGCCTATTTTTACTGTATGTCCGGCATTTGCGCCACCCTGATAACGAACTACAATATTATATTGCTCGCTTAAGATATCTACAATTTTACCTTTCCCTTCGTCACCCCATTGACTGCCCACGACAACTGTTACACTCATTTATTCCTCGGTTAAAATATTGGTAGGAAAATAAAACTCCGGAGCCGCGTGGAACCGGAGCTTGCTAAAAAAGGATGAAATTTTTATTTAAAACTCTTCAGCGCTTCATCTACAGAAGTGTAATGCTCAAAAATCGTGATCAGTTTAGTTATAACCAGAAGACTTTCAATTTTTTCCGTAGCATTAGCCAGCTTCATCGATCCGCCGCCGTTTTTCATGGTAGTATAACCGCTTATCAACATACCTAACCCAGAGCTATTCATAAATTTCGTTTCTGCTAAATCAATTACAACATTCTTCTTGTTCTCATCGATCAACTTGTGAAGTATGTCGCTGAATTCCTGAGCTTCGGGTCCACCCATTACATTACCTTTTAATTCGATAACCACAGCACCGTAATGCTCTTCGGTTCTTAGCTTCATGTTTTCTCCTGAATTTAATTTATTGTTTAGATAATTTTCATCATTCTCTCATACAATCGCATTCAAAAATAAGGAAATGCAGATTGAATATAATAATTTACAAATCTTTATATTGGTAGTTAAGTTATCGAATCCTCGAGTAAAAAGAAAGTTCTTTTAGGTGTTTAATCAATATTAAATTTATCTATGAAATTTTATTTTTGTTAGGAACAACAAGAATTCAGTCTCGTCTAAATTTATGGATTTATTAAAAGACCAAGAGCAATTTAATTCAACCGATGCGAGCGAAGATAAAGATCAAGATTTTGCATTGATACGCGCGTTCATTAGAGGCGACGAATCGACGTTTAAGACTTTGGTAGTAAGACATAAGGAAAAAGTGCGTAATCTGGTATTTGTAACTTTGGGCGATGCTGAATTTGTCGATGACATTTCTCAAGACGTTTTCATCAGCATTTACCATAAGCTCCACGATTTCCGCTTCGAGTCGAAGTTTACTACGTGGTTGTATCGCATTACGGTTAATAAATGCAGAGATTATTTAAGAAAGAAGAGAGTACGCAGCATATTTGTTCCGATCAAAGATTCCGATACCGACTATGGAGGGGGATCTTTTTCGGAAAATGTTGATGTGCCTCAGCTTGTTAGATCTGCAATTGATAAGCTACCCGGCAAGCTGAAAATCCCTTTGGTAATGAGAGATATTGAGGGACTAAGTTACAGAGAAATTGCTGATCAGCTGGGAACAGAAGTTGGTACAATTAAATCCAGAATATTTAGAGCGCGCGAAAGTTTGAAGGTAATACTGGAACCATATCAAAAGGAATTACGGGCTTAAAGAATGGACGAACAAAAAAACAATTCTGCTTCAAATTCCGGTTTTGTAAAAAAATATTTTCCTTATGTTTTGCCTGCGTTATTGACTCTGGTGCTGATGTTTTTTTTCAAGCATAACAAAGAAGAAATTGGAAAAATTCTGGAGAAAGGTAAAAATAATTTATTATCTCTCTATGCTAATAATCTAAAGCCATTGCTGGTCAGCACGCCTATTACGGAAGAGGATGTTTTCAATTTTGCATTGTATCAGTGCTTACTGCTCGATAAAAACAAAAGCAAGATATTGGTGGTTAATTACGACGAATCGAATAATCAAGTCTATGAGATACGGACTGCTTCTTTCAATCCTTCTACAAAGAACTATGAAACTTTTGTAAAGTATTTGGGGCTTGATAAATTGCAAAAGGAAGAAGCCGATTCAATATTGAATTTATACAAAAAAGAAATTTACACTTCTGTCTTTGTAAGTGATAAAAACACTTTTGCTGTTAATTCCAACATAAGTCAATTACAACAGGCGGTGCTTGCAGATCTTGTTACGTTTACTCAGAAGATTAATCCGGAGAAAGCGGAAGAAATATTTCACAAATCGTTTACACGGAATGATAATGCAAAAATTGCCGGCTTGATTTCTTCTGCACGACAAAATAACCGGGACGAGTTTTTATTGTTTACTCCGGATACAGTAGCAAAAACTCATGCCGAATGGAATCGGCAAAAATTTTATAAGCAGCTGGAAGAAGCTGAAAAAAGCAAAAAGACGGCTCTTCAAAAAGCTGAAGAGTTTGATTTCAAATTGGGACTTGCGCCTTTGAGCGAGGAATATGGAAAAAATATGCTGCCGGATTATAAGTTTACAGTTGATTCCAATATGTATAAAGTAGTTGTATCTCTTGATGCAAAACATATGTCTCAAAAGCTCGGGGATAGTATCAGAATTAAGTTGAACGAAGTTGCCGCCAACCTCAAAAAGATGTCGGTAGAACTTAACAAACAGAAACTTAAACATGGTTCGTCTATTAAAATTCCGGTTCCTCAGGTTGTTAGAAATGGAAAACAGTTTGAGATAGAAATCGTTAATCCGTATGAGATTATAGACAAAACATTCGAAGCGTTGTCGAACGCAAATGCCAAAACATGGGAAGAGTACGAAAAAATAGATTCTCTGGGTAATATGCACGACAAGAAGATGAATGATTCGATCAAAATTAAAATGCGCGAGCATGTACGGAAAATCAAAGACGAAATTAAAAAATCGCGCCGGAATGTTAAGCCGGATACTTCGGGCACGTTGCGATACATGCAATGATATGAATCTCGATTAACCAACTATGCAAAATAAAATAAAATCGTTCGCCCGCAGCCGGGGTTTAGAAAATGCAATTCTGTTATCGATATTGCTTTTCTTATTCAATTTAATTTTCCCAATCCACAATTCGTTGATCTTGTCGATATTGAGTGAGATTCTTGTTTTCGGTGCGATATTCTTTCTTTATAACTACATCCATCAATTTTTAAGCTCAAAGGTAGATTCGCCGCTTTCGCTTGTTCTGAACGCCGGAATTTTGGCGGCACTGTTATTTTTTATTATTTCAATTGTAAATACATTGTTCGGGCAGGCAGGCGGAAAAGGTGCTAGGTTTTTTCAATTCGCTTTTTTCAGTGCTGCTTACTTTTGTTTTTATCGGCGCAATCGTGTATATATTTTCAACATTTCGCGAACTGTTTTTCCTTCGACAAAAAAAGGATCCTTCAACTTACTTTAAAACAATGCTCATTTTTTTTACGTTTAGTTTTTTTTCCAATCTGCTTGTAAAGATAGACCCATCGCTCGATTATCCGCGGGATGCTTTTTACGTTGTAACAATTGTACTTATTTGTTTGAACTCTATCCGTGTTGCATGGATAGCTTTTCTTACTAAGAAGCAAAAATATTATTTGCTGATTGTCTCTATCATTTTATCTGCTCTGTTCGGTGTAACATTCGGGATTTCAGGTAATTCAAACGTTACAAGACAACTTCTTTTTTCATTTTCTCCCGGACTGCAAACGGTTTTTGGCCTTGTGATGATTTACGGGTCAATCTATTACGGGATCATTTTTTTTACAACGCTCTTTCATTTGCCAACCGCCGAGGCATTCGACCGTAAAGCCGAAGAGGTTTCTTTTATGATGGATCTTACAAATCTTATCACACAAGTTTTTGATTTTAAGGAGTTAGCCGATACAATTACGCAAATTACAGCAAGAGCCTGCAACTCCGATTCCGCCTGGCTAGTTACCAGAAAAGATAAAAGCATAAATTTGAATGCGGTAAAAAATATCGGTTATGTTGTAGCAGACAAGATTTCAAATCAGCTGCTTGATGGTGGTAAAAATGATTACGACTCGTTAGAAATTATTCAGTTTGAAGAATTGAACCATATTGATTTTGATCAGCACAATTTCAAATCGGTAGCCATAGCACCGCTTAAAGTTCACAACAAAATAAATGGTTATCTGTTTGCAGCAAGACAGAGAGAAAATCTTTTTGATGTTGACGAAAAAAAAGCCATTAAAGCATTTGCAGATTACGCCGCAGTGGCTCTGGAGAATGCCAAGCTGATCGAAGAGTCGATCGAAAAAGAAAGGCTGGAAAAAGAACTAGATGTAGCTCGCGACGTTCAAAGAAAAATTCTTCCGCAATACATTCCCACAACCGGCAGGCTTCAAATTTCCGCTTTGTTCATTCCGGCATTTGAAGTTGGCGGCGACTATTACGATTTCTTCGAACTTGAAAACAACAAACTCGGTTTTGTAGTTGCCGATGTTTCCGGCAAAAGTATTTCTGCAGCGTTCATTATGTCCGAAGTAAAAGGAATTTTCGAATCGTTATCAAAAATTGTTTTAAGTCCGCGCAAAATTCTGATTAAGGTAAACGACATTCTGAAAGAAAGTTTAGATAAGAAAAATTTTGTTACTGCCGTTTACGGAATAATAGATAGAAATACCGGTAAGCTGAGTTTTGCACGTGCAGGCCATCCCTGGGGAATTCATTGCAGCCAAAAAAGAATTTCACGACTTCAGCCCTCGGGCATAGGACTCGGGTTGGATTTCAGTTCCAACTTTATTAATTCGATTAAAGAAATGGAAATTCAGTTAGAGAATAATGATATTTTCGTATGTTATTCAGACGGAATTCCGGAAGCCAAGAATTCTGCTCAGGAAGATTTTGGATACGAGAGATTAGAATCGCTCATTCTTAATAATTGCGATAAAGACCTCGACAGCATATCTAAAACTGTTATGCAGGAGTTGAGTTTGTTTTCGAAAGACCACTCTCAACACGACGATATTACCTTGGTATTATTTAAGTGGAACAAAATAAATAATTAATTAAGGGAGATTTTAATGGCGGATTTCAATGTAAACTTACGGGGTGTCGGTACCGTAAGTGTAATTGATGTTAAAGGGTATTTAGATGCCCACACCGCTCCGGAACTTGAAAGTGTATTCAACAAACTGCTGGATCAGAAGCAGTTTAGAGTTGTTGTCAATTTTAACGACCTGAAATACATTAGCAGTGCCGGACTTGGTGTGTTCATGGCTTATGTAGAAACCATGAGAGAAAATCAGGGAGACATAAAGTTCTCGAACATGAAAGAAAATGTGTATAACATTTTTGATCTGCTTGGTTTCCCGATCTTGTATGAATTTTACAAAGACGAAAATGAAGCTATCCACAAATTCAATCCCTAAGGATCATTTTGAATTCGGCTAACAGAATATTCGAAAAGGGGATGGTTGTAAAAAGTACTACCGACAATCTTGCTCTCATTAGAGAATTTACAAAATCTGCGGCAGAAGAAAGTGGTTTCTCTGATGAAACAACGGGTAAGATAGTACTTGCAGTAGACGAAGCCTGCACTAACATAATTAAACACGCCTACAAATATTCTCCTAACGGCAATATAAACATCGGCATCAAGTTTGAAGGTATAAAATTTACAATTTCTATTACAGATGAAGGTAATCATTTCGATCCTAACAAAATTCCCGAGCCCGATTTACGCGAGTATTACAAACAAAAACGTATTGGAGGTCTCGGAATGTTTTTAATGAAAAAGTTGATGGATGAGGTTCAATATTCCACCATCACTGGAAATAAAAATCAAGTTGTATTAGTAAAGTATCTTCCGCGATAGGCATGC
>CAZQQC010000094.1:0-11300 GCA_964595365.1 uncultured Melioribacter sp. | reverse complement strand
TTGACTCGGTCTGTAGGAAGTGGGTCTTTTTATTCTATCGTTTTGGACAGATGTGTAATTAATGTCTATCTTCTACCCGCTGCTTAACCTCGTCAACATCCTCGACCTTTATTACAAGCAATGCGGCTAAAAGAAATGAAATTCCTCCGAGAAGCAATGCATAAATCGCTTCGTCGCCAAAAATATTTTTTACAAAGAAACCGAGAATGGCTGCGGCTGTTATTTGAGGAATCACAATAAAGAAATTAAATATTCCCATGTAAACACCCATCTTGTGGGAAGGGAGTGAACCGGTTAAAATTGCATACGGCATTGCAAGTATTGAAGCCCACGCTAAACCGATTCCGAGTTCGGAAATTAGAAGTAGGTTTGGATTTTTTATGACATAGAAAGAAGCCAACCCTATACCGCCGCAAATTAAACTGATTGCATGAACACTTTTTCGGCTGGTTTTGTTTGCAAGCCAGATAAGTAAGAAAGCCATCACAGCAGCAAAGCCGTTGTAAACAGACATTAACACACCAACCCAATCGGCACCTTTATTGTATATTGCTGAGGTAGTATCGGTTGCACCATAAATGTGACGAGTGACAGCGGGGGTTGTGTAAATCCACATTGCAAAAAGGGCAAACCACGAAAAAAATTGAACGTAAGAAAGTTGTACCATTGTTTTAGGCATTTTGTAGAGATCGTTAAGTACAACAACAATTCCGCTAGTATTGTTGTTTTGTTTTGTCCTAAGACCGACAAATATTTGCAGAAATCCGAACACGGTAATGCCGCCGAAGAAAACGCCGAGCCCGTAATCCATATAGACGAACAAATAAAATGTGAAAAACAAAACTATTCCTACAATTGTCCAGATCAAACCGTTCTTAATAAATTTTGAATGAGCTACCGGAGTTTCATCGTAATGTTTCAGCTTGGAGTTGGAATCGAATTCTTCGCTGTACCTTTTCAATTCTTCAGGAGAATACTCTTTTGACCTGATGACAGTCCATAGAACCGCGAGAAAAAAAATTATACCGCCGACATAAAAAGAAAACTTAACAGATTGCGGAATCATGCCTTCCGGCGCTGTATTACTTATGCCGAACCAGTTAGTCATCATATACGGTAACGCCGATGCGATGACAGCACCTGTACCGATGAAAAAACTTTGCATTGAAAAACCTACTGTGCGTTGCTCTGATGGTAACATATCGCCGACAAATGCTCTGAACGGTTCCATCGAAATATTTATTGATGCATCCATAATCCACAGCATTCCCGCTGCAAACCAGAGAACGGGAGAGTTCGGCATTATCAGCAATGCCAGAGATGCAAGAATAGCGCCGCTCAAAAAGTAGGGGCGCCTTCTGCCAAGCCAGCTCCAGGTTTTGTCGCTCATGTGACCGATGATAGGTTGAACAATCAAACCGGTGACTGGCGCTGCAATCCAAAGTATTGGTATAGCATCTATTTTAGCGCCGAGAGTTTCAAAAATTCTGCTGACGTTTGCGTTTTGAAGTGCGAACCCAAACTGAATTCCGAAAAATCCGAAACTCATATTCCATATCTGCCAAAAACTTAAACGGGGCTTTGCCATATCTTTTCCTATTTGGTAGAGTAAAATTTCCGGCGGGCAATTTAATCGATTGACATGTAAAAATCTTTATAAAAGTTTGTACCATTTACGACGACCGGATGATGCTCGAAATAGCCTATTGATTCGATGAGTGAAAAAGAATCTAATTCAAAAAATATATATTTTAATCTCCAAGTAATGAAAGATTAACAATGGCAAAAAGTCAAACCGTTCAGAGGAAAGCCGAACATATCAAACTTTGTCTTACAGACAACGTCCGGTACAGTACCAAAACGAATGGATTGGATAAGTACGACTTTGAACATTTTGCAATCACCGAAGTCGGGTTTGATAAGATTGACCTCTCTACAAATTTTTTTGGTAAGAAAATTTCATATCCGTTTCTGATTTCTTGCATGACCGGCGGTACAAAAGAAGCTGAAAAGATTAATGAGAAACTAGCAATAGCTGCGTGTGAAATGAACATTCCAATCGGTGTTGGAAGTCAGCGTCAGGCTCTCGAGAATAAAAAATATCACTTTACATATAGAGTAATTAGAAAAAATGCAGGAAATGTTCCCGTGCTTGGAAACATAGGTGCAGCACAGGTAGCTAAATCAAAAAATATAGTTTCGGAAATTAAGCTTCTTATCGATTTGATTGAAGCCGATGCAATGGTTATTCATGTTAATCCATTGCAGGAATTACTTCAACCCGAAGGTGAACCGAACTTTAAGGGATTGTTGAAATCACTCGATGCTATCGCAAAGAAAATTAGTGTGCCACTGATTGTCAAAGAAGTGGGATCGGGAATCAGCAAACAAGCAGCCAAACCTTTATTGGAAGCCGGCGTAAAAGGAATTGATGTTGCCGGCGCTGGTGGAACAAGCTGGGCAGCGGTTGAATTGATGCGAAAAAAAGAAACTAACGATTATTTCAAAGAGTGGGGACTGCCAACCTCATATTGTATTCGAACTGTTCAAGAACTGAAAAAAGACTTTGAATTCTTGCTGATAGCATCCGGTGGAATAATGAACGGCGTAGACATTGCAAAATCTATTGCGCTCGGCGCCGACCTTTCGGCTTCTGCCAGACCGCTGTTTAAAGAAGTGATGAAGAACGACGTAGAAGGTGTTGTGAGACTTATGAATCGCTGGTTCGAAACGGTGAAGAGAATAATGTACTTAACAGGCTGCCGTAGAGTAATTGATTTGAAAAAAAATAAACTTAAACGAAAAGAGGATTTGATTTGAAAAACTCTGTTGATGCCGGAAGCCATTTAAAAATTTACAAAGAAGAATTAAATATTATTGAAAATCGTCTGACGAAATTACTCGTTGGCAAAGAACCGAAATCGTTGTATGAGCCGTGTGAATATATTCTGCAAGCTGGCGGAAAAAGACTGCGCCCGTTTTTGGTTTTGGTCTCATCGAAAGCGGTAGGGGGAAATTTTAATCAAGTCTACAATGCTGCAGTGGCAGTAGAAATTTTGCATAATTTCACTCTGGTGCATGACGATATTATGGACAATTCGATTCTACGGCGCGGTCGTGCAACACTACATAACAAATATGATCTTAGCACTGCAATACTTGCGGGTGACAGCTTAATTGCACTTGCATATGAAAATCTTCTTAAGGATTGTAACGACAATGCAAAAAAAATATTTTCAACTTTTACGCTTGCAGTAAAAGAAGTTTGCGAAGGTCAAAGCTATGACAAAGAGTTTGAGTTAAGAAGAACTGTTTCAATCTCCGAATACAAAAATATGATTTACAAAAAAACTGCTGCGCTTACAGAAATGTGTTGTTCTATAGGTGCGCAAATTGCCTGCTCCGATAATGTTCAGCTGGAAGCAATGAAAAATTACGGAAAGAATCTCGGGATGGCATTTCAAATTCAAGATGATCTTTTGGACATCACAGCTAAAGAGCATGAATTCGGAAAAAGAATAGGAAGCGACCTTATAGAAGGGAAAAAGACATACCTTTTCTTGCGTGCTCTCGAAAAAGCCGGGGAACGCGAAAGAAAAGCATTGTTAAAAGTAATTGAACGGAAAGGAATTAAACTGTGCGAGGTTTCGAAGTACAAAGCATTATATCTTAAACTCGGCGTTGTGAAAGATGCCGAGCGGGAAATTATTAAATACACTAAATTGGCTCTTAGAAACTTGCCTTCTCTTAAAAACGACGACGGCAAGAAATTAATGCTATGGCTTGCAAACTATCTAACTTACAGGAATAAATGATTGAAGAAAGAGTAAAAATTATAAACAATGCCGGTCTGCATACACGTCCGGCAGCTACAATTGTTAAATTGGCATCCAAATACAAATGCGATTTCTATCTTAATAAAGACGGGATGCATATTAACGGAAAAAGTATTATCGGTGTGATGACACTTGCTGCCGAAAAAGGTTCTGAAATTATTCTTTCGTTCGACGGTGAAGACGAACAGCAAGCGTGTCGGGAAATTGTAGAGTATTTTAAAAGGGGGTTCGACGAACTATGAAAATAGAAAGTGAAAATGTATTGAAAGGAATTGCGGCAGCACCGGGTATCGCTATCTCGAAGGCACACATTTATGCCAAACAAAAAGAAGAAGTTGCAGATAGCGCCGTAACAGATATTGATGAAGCTTTAGAAATGCTCGAGATTGCGCTTGAACAATCAAAAAAAGAATTACGGAAAATATTTTCGCTTGCGGTTGATAAACTCGGCGAGAAACGCGCAGCAATTTTCGAAGCGCAAATTATGATTCTTGACGATCCGGTTCTTCTGTCAACTATTAAAAGCAGAATCATCAAAGAAAAAAGAGCGCCGGAATTTATTGTTAACGATGAAATATCCAGGTACACAGACCTGATGAATGCTTCGCACGAACTTTATATGAAGGAGCGTTCTCATGATATCGAAGATATCAAAAACAGAATTATCCGCAATCTCAAAAAGAAAAAGTGGAAATCGAGAATTACCAGCGATGTTATAGTTGTGACTACAACAATCACCCCTTCCGATACAGTTTTGTTTTCGAGAGTGAATGTAAAAGGTTATGTTACGGACTTTGGTGGATTGACGTCGCACGCGGCAATTGTTGCAAGGTCACTGAACATTCCGGCGGTTGTAGGACTACATGAAGCGACAAGCAAAATAAAGGATGATGATCTGATAATCATCGACGGATTCAAAGGCGCGGTATTCATCAATCCGGATGAGAAGCTTCTAAAGGAATATCAGAAAAAAATTGAAAGGCTTGCCAAGCAAGATTCCGATCTACTCAAGTTAAAAAATTTACCGGCTGTAACGTTGGACGGAAAAGAAATTCAGCTGATGTCCAATCTCGATATTCTTGACGAGATGGAAATGGTAACCCAGAATTGCGCACGCGGCATCGGTCTTGTTAGAACGGAAGGATTATTCGAAGAATACGAGGCGTTTCCCGATGAAGAAGAACAGTTTAAAGTTTACAAAGAAATTTCAGAAAGGATATACCCGGGCACGGTTACTATCAGGGCATTTGATATTGGAGGCGATAAAGTTTTGCCGGTAGATCTTCATGAGCCAAATCCTTTCCTTGGCTGGCGCGGCATAAGGTTACTTCTTGATAACCCGAGTCTCTTTAAGAAACAGATACGTGCGGTGTTGCGTGTGAGCACCCACAAAAATATAAAGTTTATGCTGCCGATGATTGCTTCGCTCTCCGAAATTAGAAAATCGAAAGAGTTAGTGAAAGAATGTCAGGACGAGTTGAAAAAAGAGGGGATTGCTTTCGACAAACATTTGGCGCTCGGCATCATGATAGAAATTCCTTCTGCCGCTGTATTGGTAAAAGATTTTGCAAAGGAGGTTGATTTCGTAAGCATCGGCACGAACGATCTGATTCAATACTTATTAGCTGTGGACAGAGGTAACGAAATTGTCTCAGCACTGTATCAAGAATTTCATCCGGCAGTTGTTCAAACTCTCAATCATATAATTAAAGGCGGCAAAGAGAGCAAAGCATTTGTCAGCATGTGCGGTGCTATGGCTTCAGATCCATTTGCAGTGCCACTGCTGGTCGGATTGGGATTAGAGTCACTTAGCGTACCCGCCTCCGCAATCCCTTTAATCAAAAGAATAATTAGAAATATTAATAGTAAAGAAGTTACTGCGCTTGCCGATGAATGCGTGAATTTAAAAACCGAAAAAGAAATTAACGAACGGCTTCGAAAATATTTCAACAACAAACTACAAGATCAAATCAAAAATCTATATTGAGGAACAAATGAACATTGCAGAAATGGTTTCTATGTACGACCGGTCCAACCAATTTAAAGTTTTGAAAGAATCTTTTAAGCAAGTTGACTACGCATGGAATTTAGCTATCGACTTGAAATCAATAAACAGATCGAAAATCAAAAATATAATTGTAACAGGTTTAGGCGGTTCCGCAATTGGCGGCGATTTGATGAGCAATTTTTCGCGGAATGATCTTCGGGTTCCTTATGCGGTAAATCGAAATTACAATTTGCCGGTTTACGCCAGCGGGGAAACGCTCGTAATTGCGTCATCGTATTCCGGCAATACAGAAGAAACAATTTCGGCGCTGAACGATGCGATACGAATGAAGTGTCAGGTAGTTTGCATAACAACCGGCGGCAAAATAGAGGAAATTGCAAAAAGTAATAGATTTCCGGTAGCAATATTGCAGTCAGGGTTTCAGCCGCGGTATGCATTGTGGGTAAATTTTTTTACTCTACTAAAAATATTCCATACACTCAAATTAGTACCGGATCAAACTGAATTCGTAAAACAGGTAATCAATCACTTGAAAAATAGAGGAGAAGAGTATTCCAAAGAAAAGAACGAAGCTTTACAGCTTGCTGAAAAGTTAGTCGGTTTCATACCGCTTGTCTATGCTGTTTCAGATTATACTTCCGTTGTAGCGGCAAGAATGAAAGGACAATTCAACGAGAATTCGAAACTGCATTCATTCTATTCGAGCTATCCTGAATTGGACCACAACGAAATTATGGGCTGGGAAAGTTTTAACGTTCAGAAGACAAATTTGAAACTGATCAACATTCTCGATAATGAATACCACCCGCAAGTGTCCAAGCGTTTTCAGATTACAACGGAGATAATTGAAAAGAGCGGATGCGAAGCGATTAATATTAAAAGTAAGGAAAAAAATTTCGGACTTCGATTAATCGACTTGATTTATCTTGGCGATTGGGCGACGTATTATTTGGCAGTGCTGCGGGGTTTCGATCCGACGTCGATTGGAAATATTAACTACCTTAAGGAACATCTTTGATAATATTCCCGGCGGAAATATTTTTTCATTTTAATCTTCATCCCTCAAATTATTTCCGTCAATCTAACCAAAGTCGTTTTCTTCCTGCAGTTGATATCTTTAAGATTTTTCCTTCGGGATCTTTTACCATCCAGCTTTCTAATGCAAAGTATTTGAACCATAGAGCCGTTAAATCAGCTCTTTCATCATTCTTATTTCTCCCAATGCTGTTACAGGGTTTTAGACAAATTGATATCTAAATTATTCTGCGTTTTTTTATTGCTCTGCTTTTTCTCTAAGCTCCGACAGATTAATGTGCATCCAGCCAGTTGTTACCAACGCCGGTATCTGCAATTACCGGAACGTTTAACGGTAATGCGGTTTCCATCAATTCTTTAACTAACGGTTTCAATTCGTCAATTTCATCTTTATGAGCTTCGAACACCAACTCATCGTGCACTTGTAAAATCATTTTTGTACGTGCTTTTCTTTTTTCGAGCGCTTCATGAATTCTTATCATAGCAAGCTTAATCATATCCGCGGCAGTTCCTTGAATCGGCATATTGATTGCAACACGAGCTTCAAACTGTTGCACAACACGATTCTTGCTATTTATGTTTTTCAAAAATCTTCTGCGGCCATAAAGTGTTTCGGCATATCCTTTTTTCTTAGCACTTGCTACGGAATCGTCCATAAACTTTCGAACATTTTTGAACGAGCCGAAATAATTATCGATGATGTTCTTCGCCTCGGCTTGAGTTATTCCCAATCGAGTTTTCAATCCAAACGGACCGAGTCCGTATAAAATTCCAAAGTTCACTTCCTTTGCTTTGCGCCGCATGTCTTGTGTAACTTCCGAAGGATCAACCTTAAATACTAATGCGGCAGTTCTTCTGTGAATGTCTTCACCGGATTGAAATGCTTTAATTAACGTTTCATCTTTGCAAATGCTAGCCATGATTCTCAATTCAATTTGACTGTAGTCTGCTGAAAGGATGACATAATTTTTGTCGCGGGGAACAAAAGCTTTGCGGATTTCTTTCCCGAGTTCTGTTCTAATCGGAATGTTTTGAAGATTTGGATCGGTGCTGGATAATCTTCCGGTTGAAACTGCTGCTTGATTGTAAGACGTATGAACTCTTTCTGTCTTAGGATGAATCAAACCTGGCAGTGCATCGGCGTAAGTCGATTTCAGTTTGGCTACCTGTCGGTAATCCAGAATAATATCGATAATCGGATGAGAACCCTTTAAAGCTTCCAGCGATTTTGCATCTGTTGAGAATCCGGTTTTTGTTTTTGAAGTAGGTGACAATTTCAGTTTTTCAAAAAGAATCTTTTGAAGCTGCTGTGTGGAATTAATGTTAAAGTGTTCGCCGGAGAGATTAATTATTTCTTTCGAATAATTATCGAGAAGAATTTGAAGATCATCGCTGAATGCTTTCAAACTTTGTGTGTCAATTTTAACGCCGGTGCGCTCCATGTCTTCCAGAACAGGAACAAGCGGAAATTCAATATCGTATGCAATCTTTTCGAGGTTCTCTTTTTTTAGTTCTTTTCGGAGAATCTCGTACAACCGGTATGTGATATCAGCATCTTCACACGAATAGTCGGACAATCTGTTCGGATCAACCTCAAATATTTTTTCGGGCGTCTTCTTCGAACCGATCAAATTCAGAATTGGTATAGGACGATAGTGCAAATATTTTTCGGAAAGGTCGTCCATATTATGTTTTTGATCCGGATCGATTGCGTAACTTGCCAACATAGTGTCAAAGTAAAAATTTCTGACATCGATTCCGTAATGGCGTAGAACTCCTATATCATACTTACCGTTCTGACAAATCTTTTTGATCTCTCTGTTTTCAAAAATCGGCTTGAATAGTTTGACAAAATCATCGGTTGGAAGTCGTTCGGAAAGATTCTGTGCAAACAGAGTAGAAGTTTGTGCAGAAGGATTAACCGCAACGAAAAATGCTTCTTCCGGTTTCATGCAGAACGAACAGCCAGCAAGGTTAACGTCGAGAGTATCTAAACCGTCGGTCTCGGTATCGAAAACAAACAACTCGCATCGGGAAAGTTTTTGTGCAAATTCTTTTGCTTCCTTGAAAGACAAGATCAATTTATACTGCACTTTTAATTTATCGAACATCGTAACCGGTTCGTTTTCTTTGATCGTTAGTTCTTCGGTCTTTGGTTCCGGTGCTGTTTCAATGTTTCGGCTTTCGTCTAAAAAAAGTTTCTTAAGTTTTGCAGTAAACGATCTAAATTCAAGTTCGTCAAAGAGCTTAAAAAGTTTTGTGAGATCCGGTTTCAGAAAACGGGCTTCTTCAAAATTCATGTGAAACTGTGTGTCCGTTTTAATTGTAGCCAATTCTTTTGAAAGAAATGCATTCTCTTTGCTCTCAACAAGTTTGTTCACTATACTTTGTTTTTCGATGTCATTCAGATTTTTATAAATATTTTCGAGAGTCTTATATTTCTGAATGAGCGGAAGAGCTGTCTTTGCCCCGATTCCCGCAACGCCGGGAATGTCATCGGAAGAGTCGCCGACCAGCGCAAGATAGTCGATCATTTGAATCGGTTCGAAACCGAGTTCTTCGCGCACTTTATTTTCATCCAGGACTACAATTTCATCCGTCGATTTTCCGGGTTTAATAACTTTTATGTTTTTCGAAATCAATTGTATATAATCTTTGTCCGGTGTAATCGCATAGCAGTCGAACCCTTTTTTCTCGGCTTCCTTCAATGCTGTTCCTATAAGATCGTCTGCTTCATAACCGGGAAGAATATAAATCGGAATGTTGAATGCTTCTATGATTTCTTTAATCCGTTTGATCTGAGGAATCATATCTTCCGGAATGGCTTCACGGGAAGATTTATAATTTTCGTAACGTTCATGCCGGAAAGTTTTTTCTTTTGAATCGAAACCAACTGCAAGGTAATCCGGTTTTGTATCTTCTATAATTTTGAAAAGTTGACTTAAAAAACCATAAACAGCCGAAGTCGGCTCACCCTTTGAATTTTTTAGCGGTCGCGATATAAAAGCATAATAACCTTTATATGCTAATGCCATAGCATCTATTATTACAAATTTTGCAGATGATTTTTTGTTCATACTGTTCTTATCAAATCGATTAATTTTGGTTATATTTTCGCTTGAAAATATGAATTCAATTTAACAATAACCATATTAACATTATGAAATACTTTTCAAGTTTTGCAAAAATATTGGTACTGGTTTTATTGGTCTCGGCGTTCCAAAAAATATTAGCGCAAAGCGCAGCACAAGATTCGTTTTACGTGGCAAACTGGAATCTCGAAAATTTATTTGACACGGTCGACGATCCAAATAAGAACGACGATGAATTTTTGCCCGGTTCAAAAAAACTATGGAACGATTATCGATTTGAAAAAAAAATATACAATCTTTCGAGAGTAATTAATTTTATGAACGAAGGATGCGGACCCGATATTTTTGCAGTTGAAGAAGTTGAAAATATTAACGTACTGAAAAATTTGATTTATAATTTAACAAGCCGGGACTACGTAATCGTTCACCGGGATTCCCCGGATGAGCGTGGAATTGATGTTGCGCTGATTTACGACCGTTCAATTTTTTTAATTGATAGCGTTGCAGCTCTTCAGGTAGAGTTGCCCAGCCGGTATCCGACACGCAACATTCTGCACGTTGTTCTGATTCATAAAAAAAGCCAGACTAAAATTCATGTCTATGTAAATCATTGGCCTTCCAGAAGAGGGGGCGAAATGAAGTCGGAACCGAACAGGATTGCCGCTGCATCTGTTTTGAGAGCAAGCCTGGATACCTTAGCCAGTACTGCACCAAACAGCAAAGTGATAATCATTGGCGACTTTAATGATAACCCGAACAATGAATCGATTGTTAAAACATTAGGAACCCAAAATTACGATTGTAAACAAGCCGAACTGCCGAAAAAAAACCTTGTTAACCTTGCTTACAAGAAATTTGAAAATGGCGAAGGCTCCTATCTCTTCAAAGAGAGGTGGGATATGATCGACCAAATAATTATCTCGAAATCTTTTTTTGAAAAAAAAGAAATTACCTACGGATGTAATTCATTTGAAATTATCAAACCGGATTTTATGGTTTTCAAAGAAGGGAAAAGAAAGGGCGGCGCTGTTCCTACGTATGAAGGAAATATTTACATTGGCGGTTACAGCGATCACTTTCCGGTAGGCGCAAAATTTTATGTGAAAGACTGAACATGAAAAAAATATTTATGCTTTTCGGATCTACTGGCAATCTTGGAAAAGCGGCGGTCGATTTCTTCTTGAATCGGGATTACAATTTTTATTTTTTCTTCACAAGAAGAAAGTTCCAGGTGAGAAGTGACAAAGACAATTATAAAATTGTAATGATAGATGATCTTACGAACGAAGAATCGGTTAAAAAATGTTTTGCTGAAGCTGGAAAAGATAA
>CAZQQC010000093.1:0-11563 GCA_964595365.1 uncultured Melioribacter sp. | reverse complement strand
AGACTTTACCATATAATTACCAGCTTTTTCAAAATTACCCCAACCCATTTAACCCAACGACAAAAATTAGTTTTTCACTCCCGCAGAGGAGTCAGGTCAAACTAAAAGTGTTTGATGTACTTGGAAGAGAGATTCAAATTCTTGCAGACGGAGTATATGAAGCGGGTAAATACGAAGTTGAATTCAATGCAAATAACTTATCCAGCGGCGTGTACTTCTATAATTTAACGAGTGGGATAAGTTCTATAACCAGGAAGATGTTGCTGGTGAAATGAGGCGTGAGAGGTGAAAGGTGAAACGCAACCCCGAAGGTTAGTATATTTTTTCATTGTAGATCAAACCTTGTGTGAGTTCTTAATAAATGTAACTGTAAACTTACTGTATTTTCCTTTTTTTGATTCCACATCAATTGTCGCATTGTTCAGATCGCAATATTTTTTAACCAATGCCAGTCCTAAACCGTTGCCTTCATATCTTCTTGAATAGCCTCTTTCTTCCTGCGCGAAAGGCTCAAAAAGTTTATCTATAAATTCGTCGGATATGCCAATACCTGTATCGGCAACTGTTACAATGATATTGTGTCTCGAATCTTTAACCACACTTATCTCGACCTTGCCGTGTCGTGTATACTTTATTGCATTATCAACAAGGTTGCTAAAGATTTGAACCACACTGTACTTATCGCAGGTAACCAGTGGTTTGGATACACTACACGATAATAGAAATTCCAATCCTTTTTTATTAGCAAGATTTCCAAATTCAACTTTGAGATGTTTTAGAATTTCTTCCCAAATATCTATTTGGGTAAAAGTAGGTTCATATGTGCCAACTTGCATTTCCGAAATGTTTAATAATAAATCGACGGTTCTTACAAGTCTTTTACCGGCAGCTTCAATACCGTCGAAATATTCTTTTGATTCTTGAGTAAGCTGACTTGCCAAGGCGTCTCTTAAAAAAGTAGTAAAACTAAGAACTGCATTCATCGGAGATCTAATTTCATGGGATATCTGCGCCAGGAATTCTGTTTTAAGTTTATTGGATTGCTCGGCTTTTTCCTTAGCTGCAATTAATTCTTCTTGAGCCCGTTTTGCGTCTGTAATATCGGTTGCAACTCCAATTAAAACCGATGGTTTTCCTTTAGCATCTTTAATTGCCGAAGTTGAAAGATAAATTGGAAAAACCGTACCATCTTTTCGCTGGTTCCAAAGTTCTCCTTTCCATCCACCCCGGATAGTATCTCTTACAACATTTCGATTAACCTCCAGGTTCGGGTCGCCCGGATGTAAAATGCTGATATGTTTTCCAATTAATTCGTCTTTAGTATATCCGTAGGTTTGAAGAAATGCATCATTTACAAATAGAAAGGTATTGTTATAGTCTGTTATCGATATACATTCGTTGGCACATTCAAGGCAATGCGCCAGCATTTTTATTTTTTCTTGCGTTTCTTCACGTTCTGTAATATCGTGAGCCACACCTTGAAGACCAACCACCTCATTGTTTCTTATGATAGGGGTTTCATAAACTTCGAGCAAAATATTGCTTCCGTTAGCATGTGCTATCTCTAAAAATATAGGGCCCTTCGTATATTCTCCATTAAGGTGTAAGTGGGTTTTTTCTCTAGCAATCCTGTTAACTTCAGCATTTGTAACAAACCAGTGGCTTTGCCCTATCCACTGCTCAACTTTGTATCCGGTTATTTTTTCAATTGATGGAGATACATAGGTTACGTCAGCATTAGTATCTTGAGTATAAAAGAAGAGGTGCGGTGTTCCTTCTACCAGCACACGCATTCTTTCTTCACTATCACGCAGCTTAGCTTCATTAATTTTGCGTTCGGTAATATCGTGTTGAATTGCAAGAAAACCGAGAATGTTTTCGTTATTATCAAGAATCGGGCTAACAGAACTTTCTATATTTATAAGCCTTCCGTCTTTTGTCCTGTTCACAAATTCTGAGGCTACAATTTTTTTTGCTAAAAGTGTTTCCCAGAATTCAGAATACATTTCATTAGAGAACACTCCCGATTTCAAAATTCGCGGTGTATTTCCAATTACATCTTTTTTACTATATCCATAAATTTTTTCGAATGCAGGATTGATATAAAATATTTTACCATTAGGATCGGTCATGAAAATCCCTTCATCGGAGCGTTCTATACCCAACTTAAATTTTAATAATTCATTCTGTGATTGATTGCGTTCTTCTTCTGTTCCAATGGCAGAAGCAATAATGTTAATAAGCCACCTGTCACTATCGGTCGGAATAAAATCCCTTTGGAATACTACACAAAGCGAACCAACGTGTGTTCCGGCAATTTCGACCGCCTTTCCTACGTATGTTTGCAATTTAAACGGAGCAACATTCGGGTCTGTCTTTGCATATTTACTTTGCAGAAGATTACGTACTACAAAAATTTCTTCGTCTTCCTTTTTTATAACATCGTAGCAGATATGACCATCGGGATTATCTATAGGGTTATATCCTTCTTGCACGTTCCACATTCCCCATGAGCAAAGTTTCCCTTGATCGAGGCGGTTGTATAGTGCTGCCGTTGAGTTCAACAATTCTCCGCATAAACTTGTAAGACGGTTAATATTCTCGACCGGATCAAATCCAAAGTTCAAGAAGCATTCATTTACTTTTTGAAGCCGCTTTTCGGCTTTCTTCCCTTCGGTAATGTCTTGCGCCATACCGCGCACTATCGGTTTCTCTACGTCTTCTGTTCGAAGGGTGTTATTATATTGCCATATTCGTTTCTCGCCGGATTTTGTTTGAACGACTAACAATCCGCTGGCTTTTCCATTGGTGCGGATAGTTGACAGGTAAGATTCAAACTCGTGTTTGAACTCCGGTGCAATAATGTCTTTGATGTTCATACCCAGAATGCTATTAAGGTCGTAACCGAGCAGACGTGAAGCAGCCGGATTGGAAGTTAAGATCTTGCCTTCGAGGTCATGTGTACAAATTAGATCGTTGCTGTTCTCAACCAGGTCGCGATATCGATCCTCGCTTTCGCGCAGAGTTTTTTCCGCCCGTTTGCGTTCTGTAATATTTTTTGCAATAACCTGAATAGCAGTTTTTCCGTAAAAGGTAATTGGAACGGCTGCTACTTCAACGTCTATTACCGTTCCATCCATGCAAATAAATTTTTCTTCTGCTAATGGTTGTGATTTGCCATGTTCAATTGCCGCTCTCACCCGCTGACTAATGGATTCCTTATAATCAGGATGAATTATATCGAGTATAGGTTTGCCTATCAACTCCGACTCATTGTTTGCACCGATGAGCTTTACACCGGAGGGGTTTACATACACGAACTTGCCTTCGGAATGAACTGCAATAGCATCCGGTGATAACTCAACAAGTCTCCTGTAACGTTCTTCGCTTTCCAAAAGTGTTTTTCTTGCTGTACGTTCTTCTGTTTGATCGCGAAAGACAAGAACAACACCGGTAATTTCACCAAATTCATTTTTTATTGGTGCGCCGCTATCTGCAATAGGTATTTCCTTCCCATTTTTTGAAACGAGTAAAGTGTGGTTTGCAAGCCCAATCACTATTCCTTTTCTTAAAATTTGTTGAACAGGATTTTCAACTTTGTTTTTTATCTCTTCGTTAATAATCTTGAAAACTTCTTCAAGTAATTTTCCTTTAGCGTCGTTTTCGCTCCAGCCTGTTAATTCTTCTGCAGCATGATTCATCTGTTTAACATTACCGTTTGCATCCGTTGTAATTACACCATCGCCAATACTGTAGAGAATGGTTTTAAACTCCTCCCGATGTTTGTATAATTCTTTTTCTTTGACAAGAAGTTCTCTGTAAACATTTCTCTGACGGTAATGATAATATGAGATCAACCATGTACTTAGAACCACTATTAAAAGTATTGCAAATGATGCAATTATAATCTCTTTAAAATAAAGATTAGCATAAACCTCATACTGATCTACCTGGGCAACCAAAAACCATTGTGTATTCGGAATAGGTTCAATATAGGCAAGTATTTCATTTCCCATGTAACTATTTCCTTCAAAAGTTCCTTTGTAACCCGAAACTGCTTGAACCTCGGGAACATCTTTTCGTGTTAGCGATATACGAAATTTAAGCGATGTGTTTTTCCGGTGCCTTAGTTCATTTAAATAAAGAACGCTATCGCCTTCCTTTCTTACAATTAATGTTTCCGAAGTCTTGCTTTGCGTTGGCCATTTTTCAATTAAGGGAAATAGATAATCGTTAGAACTGATGCGCAAAAGCACCGCGCCAAGCACTTCGCTATGCTTACCAAGAAGAGGAGCGATGAAATCCAAATCTGCGTCTTTGCACATTTGGCATATAAATAAACCACTACTAATAATTTTCTTATTCGACATTGCTTTTTTAATAAAGGCAGTGGCAGAAGAATCTATCTCTTTTAATCGGGGTTCAAGAGAAAGCAACAGCTTTCCTTTGGCATCCACCAGAAGGATATCTTCATAACCGGATTCCTCCTTTATTTGAACCAATCGTTTGCGTATCCGGGAATTAAGAGTAGCGTTATTTTTTGTAGCAGCATATTTCTCAATGTTGCTAATAATGAAGGGATCCCCGGAAAGTATTTTTGCATCGTCGAATCTTTCTTTAACCCAGTGAGAGATTTGAGATATTTTTAATTTTGCAATGGTTTTAAGCTCGCTCTCTTTTTCGGCATGTGTCGTTTGTCTTTCATAAGAAAAGAATAAATATGCGCTAGTGATAAGCATAAGACCGATGATGCAAATCAGCGCAAACATGTACCGTTTCTTTTTCAAGAAAATTTTATTTTCATTTTTCATGGAAATTTTTCCTGTAGTTAAAGAAATATTTATATTGAAATTCTTTTGAGAGGTTTCTCGAATTAGTAAGATTTGCCACCGGAACCGGGAAAAAATTAATGAGGAAAAGTAGATACGTCCTTTGCGCCATTGTTATTCAACCCTGGTACATTTTCGTTAATAAATTAACATCAATTTAGTCTGAAATCAAAAAGTAATAACATAACCTGTTTTAATACGGCGGTTCGGTTGTGCAAAGCTTCATAAACATTTTTAATGGAAACAATTTGCCAGTTCAAATTATTTTCGTAAAATTAAAATCAAAATAATGAATCCCTTGAGGTAAAAATAAGATGTAGAATTAAGAACCATAAAATTTTGTGAGTTTTATGCTATTCAAGAAAACTAATGCTCTCGAGCAAATCCAACCGATAAAAAATAAAAACAACTCGGGCTTTTCACAGCAGCTTATTTCAATTTCGAGAAAAAATTCTTCGCAAGCACTTGAAGAATTGAATACAACTCTTAATGGATTAACCGAACAGGAAGTTGAAGAACGAATCGAAAAATACGGATTGAACGAAGTTACGCACGAAATCAAACACGGATGGTGGTGGCGTTTCTTTATGGCTGCAAAAAATCCATTGGTAATCCTTCTCGTTGCTCTCGCTATAATTGCGTTCATAACCGAAGATATCCGCTCCGGCGTTGTTATGACGATGATGGTTGTGCTCGGTGTTACGCTTAGACTGATCCAGGAAACCAAAGCAGACAATGCTGCGGCAAAACTGAAAGCAATGATAAGTGTAACTGCAACTGCAATCCGCGAAGGTCTACAGCAGGAAATTTCTCTCAAGAATTTAGTAGCTGGAGATATAATAAAACTTTCTGCAGGAGATATGATTCCCGCCGACGTACGTCTCTTAAATGCAAAAGATTTGTTTATCATTCAAGCAAGTTTAACAGGTGAATCTATGCCGGTTGAAAAATTTGATGCATGTGAAACGAGAGAAAATATTTCACCTATCGAACTCTGTAACATTTGTTATCTGGGCACCAGCGTCGAAAGCGGTTCTGCAACAGCAGTTGTGGTTAACACCGGATCGAAAACTTATTTTGGTTCGATGGCAAAAAGTATTACTGCCCGGCAAATAGAAACAAGTTTTGACAAAGGAGTAAATAAATTTACATGGCTGATGATCCGTTTTATGATGATCATGGTTCCGCTGGTATTTTTAATTAACGGATTAACTAAACATAATTGGGTTGAAGCATTCTTCTTCTCGATGGCGATTGCTGTAGGTTTAACTCCTGAAATGCTGCCGATGATTGTGTCGGTAGGGCTTTCGAAAGGCGCCATTCTGATGTCGCGTAAAAAAGTAATTGTGAAAAGGTTGAACGCAATCCAGAATTTTGGTGCGATGAATATTTTATGTACCGATAAGACCGGTACGATAACAATCGATCATGTTATACTTGAACACTATTGCGATGTGAAAGGCGAAGAGGATGACGGCGTTCTAAGCGATGCATATTTGATTAGCTATTTTCAGACAGGACTTAAAAATGTTCTCGACCGCGCAATTCTACAGCATAGCGAAGTACGAAAGCTAGTTGATTACGAGCACCATCAGAAAATTGACGAGATACCGTTCGACTTTTCTAGAAGAATGATGTCGGTTCTTGTAAGCGAACCAGACAGAACTGTTCGGCTTCTTACAAAAGGTGCACCCGAAGAAATCTTTCGGCGCTGCAGTCATTTTGAAATTGACGGCGAAATTCTTCCGATGGATCCGATACTTATTCAAGATTTACGTGAAGAATATGAAAAGTTAAGTGCCGACGGATTTAGAGTAATTGCTCTTGCATACAAAGATTTGGAGCACAAACCAGCTTATTCAAAAGCCGATGAGTGCGATCTGGTTTTGAAAGGTTATCTTGCGTTTCTGGATCCGCCAAAAGAAACTGCTGCGCCTGCAATTCTAGCGTTAAAAAAACATGGTGTTGATGTGAAAATTTTAACAGGCGATAATGATCTTGTCAGCAAGAAGGTTTGTCAAGAAGTCGGCTTGCCTACGGATAAAATTCTTCTCGGCGGAGACATAGAAAGAATGACCGATGAGGAATTGGCACGGGCTGCTTTATCAACTACGCTTTTTGCAAGACTGCTTCCGATACACAAGCAAAGAATAATTCAAGTTCTACGCGCAAAAGGAAATGTTGTGGGATACATGGGCGACGGCATTAACGATGCCCCTGCATTGAAAGCCGCAGACGTCGGTATTTCAGTCGATACTGCTGTCGATATCGCGAAAGAATCTGCCGATGTGATTCTTCTTGAAAAAAGCCTGATGGTTCTTGAAGAAGGTGTTTTAGAAGGAAGAAAAGTTTTCGCTAACATTTTGAAATACATCCGAATGGGAGCCAGTTCAAATTTTGGAAACATGTTTAGCGTTCTCGGCGCCAGCGCATTTCTTCCGTTTGTACCGATGGCACCAATTCAAGTGCTCACCAACAATCTTCTCTACGATTTTTCGCAGGTGCCTATTCCAACCGACGATGTAGATCCCGAACAGGTTTTACGCCCGCGCCCCTGGCTTATCGACGAAATACGCCGCTTCATTCTTTTCATCGGCCCAATTAGTTCTATTTTCGATTACACAACTTACTTTATTATGCTCTACGTTTTCGGTTGTTGGGATCCTGCTAAAGCATCACTCTTCCAAACCGGATGGTTCGTAGAATCGCTTATGACTCAAACACTAATCATTCATATTATTCGAACGAATAAAATTCCGTTCCTTCAAAGCCGCCCTAGCTGGCCTTTGATTGCAACTACGGTTGTCATAATGTCTGTTGGAATGTACTTGCCATTCTCTCCGTTTGCTCAGGCGTTAGGATTTGTAGGTTTGCCGCCATTGTATTGGCCTTTGTTGATGTTAACGTTAAGCCTTTACATAATTTTGACCCAACTAATTAAATCGTTGCTGCTGAAAAAGGCGTGGATATAGATTATCTTGTTCCGGGTTTAGATAAGAATTCTTTCGTTGGAAAAATCTATTGTATAAGTATTAGAACTAAAGCGGGTTGGTGCGTGTTAAATAATATCATCTTAACATTAACTAATGGACAAATTCATTATAATTGATTTGTAAATAGAGAAAGAATCTCATGTATGCTTATCTACAAATATTTTTGGGAAGTTTACTGCTGAGTTTGGTTCACGCTTCGATACCGAGCCATTGGTTACCGCTTGTTACAATAAGCAAAGCTGAAAAATGGAGCAATAAAGAAACAGCAACGGTTACTGCAATCACCGGTGCGTCTCATACTATAAGCACAATTGTTATAGGAATAATAGTTGGACTTGCCGGTTATAAACTTTCTGAATCTTACCATTTCATAACCAAATATGTAGCGCCGTTAATTCTTATTGCACTCGGGTTATTTTATTTTTTTTTAGAATATCGACACAGCCTCATCCATACAGAACATCTTCATCATCACATCGACGTTGCAAACATCATTCAACACCAAAGAAGCAAGCGTTCTATAATTGCAATTTTAAGTCTGGCAATGTTTTTTTCCCCCTGTCTTGAAATTGAAATTTACTATTTCACGGCAAGCAGACTGGGCTGGTTAGGAATAGGAATTGTTTCGGGAGTTTATTTTTTTGCCACTGTTCTTGGAATGATTTTAATAGTTCACTTTGCATCGGAGGAAATTAGAAAACTCCGCTGGCATTTTCTGGAACATCACGACAAACTGATAAGCGGAATAGCTCTAATTCTGGTTGGTTTGCTGGCATTTTTTGTCGAGCTTTAGTTATTGCCGATGTTACGCAGGGTTTATGCCCGTAAACAAATTTTTGTTGTTTTAGAGAAAATACTACTGTCAGGCAGGTTAAGTCAAAATCTGTGGTATCTGCGTCCATCCTTTATCAAATATTACTTTTGGAAAAACCTCTACCGGTTTAATTCTTTTAACAAATTTTCTGCGCCGCCAAATTTATCCATTACCCACAGCACGTAACGAATGTCGACACCTATCGACCGGCTGTACGATTCATTCCAGGCAAAATCATTTATCGTTGCTTCGTATGTTCTATCAAAATTAACTCCAATCAAATTACCGTATGCATCTAAAACCGGACTGCCGGAATTGCCGCCGGTTGTATCCATATTGTAAAGCATTGCAACGGGAAGTTTGCCGGTCTTCTTGCTTACGTATTTCCCGAAATCTTTTTTGGCATACAACGATTTCAGTTTTGCCGGCATTGCAAATTCTTCATTCTCGTTTGCCATTGAATTTTTCTCTATAACGCCGTCGATAGAAGAGAACGGTTCGTAATAAATTGCATCTGTTGGATTGTAACCACGAATGTAACCGTAAGTCAAACGAAGTGTGTTGTTGGCGTCCGGAATAAAGCCGGTCTTCTTCCACAACATTTTAACGTCAACTAAATTGCCGTAAAGTTTGTTCAGTTTTCCTTCGTTCTTCTGGCTTTCTTTTTCGATTGCATGGCTTTGCAAGCGAACTTTCTTAACAAAATTGAACAGTGGATCGCGCATTGAATAAATTTCTTCCGGTTTCTTTTTCAATAATGAATCGAAAAAATTTTTATCCATGATTTTTGAAGTCATCATGCCACCGGTGATAAAATCAATAAAAGCTTCTTCGGGATGATCGCCGTTTCCCTCAAGCAGATCGTCGACTGCTGCAATGCGTGATAATTTCTTAAGCTCAGCAGCATCGCTCAGCATTTTCATAAGCATGGATTGTTCCAGATCCCGGTTATAGCTTGCACGGGCTTTTTCTATTGATGACAGTGACCGAACCAAATCCTTTTCATTAAAACCGCTTTTCCTTTCGGAATCCGGTTTTTGAATTTCTTCCGTATAGTTGAGAACAAAATTTGCAAGCATAACCGACGGAGAAAAATTAAAAATTTGTCTCAGCCAGAGTTCCGCTTGAGCATTCTCATCTATATGATCAAAAACCAATTTAATCTCATCAAAAAGATTTCCGTACTGTTCTTTCAACTTCGGATCGGACATGATGAAATTTTGCAGCTGTTTTTCTTCGTCTTGTTTCTGCTCTATCAAATTTATTTTTCTTAGACCCTTCAATTTACCCCGATAATTCTTCATTGTGTTTGCCAATCCTTTAATCCGGTTTGCAAACGAAAGACGAAGTGAATCATTGTCGGCACTTAGATCTTCCATTGTTTGGATTGCGTACCGGTACAAATTTGAAATGTACGGGAGAAGATATTCCTGCTGATACTTTAGATAGTACGATGGTCTGTGGCGGAATGTTCGGCCGGGATAACCGAGCATAAAAACAAAATCGCCTTCTTCAATTCCGTTTGGATTTACTTTTAAAAATTTTTTTGGTTTGTAAGGAACATTATCTTTTGAATAGCTTGCCGGTTTTCCGTTCGGCGCCACGTACGCCCGCATTATCGAAAAGTCGCCTGTGTGACGCGGCCAGATCCAATTATCGGTTTCACCGCCGAAGTTGCCGATTGATTGCGGTGGCGCATAAACCAGTCGTACATCGCGGATGATCCGGTATTTGAACAAAACATAAGTCTTACCGGCAAACATTTCCGAAATTTCTGCAACTTTTGATTCCTCTTCATTGGTTGCGGCATCGGTCAACTCTTTTATTTTTTGAGCCATCAATTTTGTCCGTTCAACCGGTTCGGTTACGTTTTTCACCGCACCGAGAACAATATCCGAAACATCTTGATACGATTCGGTGATCCGGCAGGTGTATTCTTGAGCCGGAATTTCTTCCGCATAACTTTTTGCCAGGAAACCATTTTCCAGATAATTGTTTTCGACCGAACTTGCCCGTGTAATTGCACCGAATGCACAGTGATGATTAGTAATAATTAGTCCGTTTTCGGAAATGAACGAGCCGGTGCATCCACCAAGCTGAACGAGCGCATCAACTAAACTAACGCCGTTAGGATTATAAATTTCTTTCGGGTCAATTTTCAAACCGGCTTTTACAAGATCAACTTTGTCTAATTCACTTAACGGATACATCCCTTCTTCGGGAGAAGCCGGAATCATTCCGAAAAATAATGCCAGCGTAAATATTGCTGTAAGCAGTTTGATTGGTTTAATGAAACGGGATTTGCTCGTCATAACACTCCGTGTAAGGTTTATTCAAAAATAACATTAACAGATTAAAATATAAAATGTGCGGTGTAACGTCTATTAATTCAAAATTCTTATCGAGAATTATAAAATCAGCATATCCTTTGCCGATATCGATACCGAGAAAATAATTTGTCTGCATCTTACCCTTTCACTTTCTTTGAGGACATTGCTATTATTTAATGACTGTATTTCAGGTAACATCAGTCTTGTCAAATCCGGCTTCTATTTGAGTCAGAGTATTCCTTAACTTTTACCCGAACGTAATGGAAAAGACTCTGCAACAAGTTCGAAACTCAGAACGCAGACCTTCTCTTCAGTCAAGGAAACTATTTTCATTCAATATTTCAAAGAACATTTGTTATGTTTAGCATACAAGATATGCTTTCTTTGAAAAGAACTACTTACATATGTTTAAGAAAATCTTATTAATAAAATTATTTCTTGTTGCTACAATTTGGGGTCAGGTTGATGTTTCTAAATTTTTTCTCTCTGTGGGGTACGTAAGAAATCTGCAACCTAATGACCTCAACAACTATTATTTACTCTTCCCCGAAATAGAAGTCGGTGATAATTTAATAAATTCACAAACTTACTGGCATC
>CAZQQC010000092.1:0-11975 GCA_964595365.1 uncultured Melioribacter sp. | reverse complement strand
GAACAAGTTTGCCGGTAAGAGGTCAACGTACAAGAACCAATTCCAGAACTCGAAAAGGCAAACGCAAAACTGTAGCCGGTAAAAAGAAAGTTGCGGCTAAGAGGTCATTTAAACTTTCATTGAGGAGTAAACTTGGCTAACGTTGTTAAAAAGACTACAAAGAAAGTTCATGTTGATGCTGTTGGAGTTGCTCATATCAAAGCTTCGTTCAACAACGTTATTGTAGCTATTACAGACATTTATGGAAATACAATTTCTTGGTCTTCTGCCGGCAAAAACGGTTTTAAGGGATCAAAAAAGAACACGCCATTTGCAGCTCAGGTAACTGCAGAAGCTGCTGCAAAAGAGGCTCACGATTTAGGTTTAAGAAAAGTCGATGTGTTTGTTAAAGGCCCCGGTGCCGGAAGAGAAGCAGCAATCAGAGCATTGAATACTGCGGGGTTGGATATTTTGTCAATCAAAGACAAAACTCCTATTCCGCATAATGGATGCAGACCACCAAAACGTAGAAGAGTTTAATCAGGAGAAACTTTAGATGGCAAGATACACAGGCCCAAGTTGCAAATTGTGCAGAAGAGAAAAACAGAAATTATTTTTAAAAGGAGCTAAATGCTTATCCGAAAAGTGCCCGCTCGAAAAGAGAAACTATGCACCGGGTCAGCATGGTCTATCGCGCCGGACAAAATTTTCTGAATACGGCGTTCAGCTCAGAGAAAAACAAAAAGTTAGAAGAATTTACGGATTGCAGGAAGTTCAGTTCCATAATTATTTTGAGAAAGCTATCCATCAAAAAGGTGTTACCGGTGGTAACCTGGTAAAACTTTTGGAAAGAAGATTAGATAACACAATTTTCCGTCTTGGTTTTGCTCCTTCAAGAAAATCTGCACGTCAGCTGGTTCTTCACGGGCATTTTACGGTCAACAATCGTATTGTGGATATTCCTTCGTTTTCTCTTTCACCGGGCGATACAATCTCGGTACGTGAAAAGAGCAAGAAGCTTGATGCAATTCACAATTCGTTAAGAAGAACTAAAGATAACGTTTACAATTGGTTGTCAATAGATAAAGCAACTCTCTCCGGTACTTTCTTAAATATACCGGAACGGGAAGATATTCCATTGAATGCTAACGAACAATTAATTGTAGAGCTATATTCTAAGTAACTGACATTACGCAATGTTTGGGCTTGACGAGCAAATTTTTGTTGTTTGAAAGAAAAACTCGTTTTGCAATTTTAATTTTTTACGGTAGATCAAACATCGCGTAGGGTAAGTAAGTAATTAAAAATTATAAAGAGGATACTAAATGAGCTATCCATTCATAAAGATGCCAGATGGTGTTACGCTCGATGAAGCGTCGAGCAATGAAAGATTCGGAAGATTCTTTATTCAACCGTTAGAGAGAGGATTTGCGGTTACACTGGGCAATGGATTAAGAAGAGTTCTGCTTTCATCTCTAACCGGTGCTGCAATTACAGCCATTAAAATTGAAGGCGTGCTTCACGAGTTTTCTACAATACCGGGTGTTGTTGAAGACGTTACAGAAATCATTCTGAACCTTAAGAAAGTTCGGATGAGAATTGTTAACAAGAAAGCTGCCAGCAGCGAAATTTCTTTGAGCGGAGCTAAAGAATTTAAAGCTGCCGATATTCAAAAAGTTTGCCCGGATATCGAAGTGCTTAATCCAGATCTTCACATAGCACGTTTGAACGCCGATGCAAAACTGAATATGGAACTTCGTTTCGGATTGGGTAAAGGTTATGTCCCGGCTAACGAACAAAAGATTCCCGAAATGACTATCGGAACTATACCTATTGATTCGATTTTTACTCCAATCGTAAATGTTCGTTACGATGTTGAGAACGTTCGTATCGGCGAAAGAAATGATTTTGAAAAATTAACTCTCGAAGTTCAGACCGACGGATCGATGACACCTGAAGAAGCAATTTCAAGTTCTGCAAAAATCTTGAAAGACCATGTTCAAATGTTTATCAATTTCGATTCCGAACCGGAAGAAGAAAAAGTTGAAAACGCAAAAGATGCCGAAACCGAAAGACTCCGAAAAATTTTGACTACAAATGTCGACGACCTTGAACTCAGTGTTCGCTCTCATAACTGTTTGAAAGCGGCGAATATCAAAACGCTGGCAGATCTGGTAAAACGCGACGAAAGCGAAATGCTGAAGTTCAGAAATTTCGGAAGAAAATCTCTTGCCGAATTAATTGAGATTGTCGAAAACTACGGTCTTGAATTTGGCATGGATGTGGAAAAATATTTAAAAGACAAACCAGAAAACAATTAGTTATTCCAGAAGGTTGAAGAATGAGACATAGAGTCAAAGGCAGAAAATTAGGGAGAACATCAAGTCACCGACTTGCAACCTTAAGAGTATTGGCTGCTTCATTATTAAAGCATAAGAAAATCATTACAACAATTGCGAAAGCAAAAGAGTTAAGAGGTTTTGTCGAGCCCCTGATAACGAAAGCAAAAACAGATTCAGTCCAGGCAAGAAGATATGTTTCCGATCAGATTAAAGAGAGAAACGTTGTAAAAGAATTGTTTGGAGAAATTACCGCAAAGATTGGCGATAGATCCGGTGGTTATACTAGGGTTGTTCGACGGGGTCAAAGAAAGGGAGACGGTGCTGAACTGGCGATTATCGAACTTGTTGATTATAGCGGCATTGTAAAACCAAAAGCTCCAAAAAAATCTAAGGAAGAAGTTCAACCGACTGCAGAAACAGCGGCTGATACAAAAACCGAAGAGAAGATGGAGGAAAAGAAGGAGACAAAAGCCGCAAAGAAAACCGTTCCGAAGCCGAAAAAAGAAAAGGTCAAGATTAAGGAAAAGAAAACGGCAACGCCTAAAACTACTCCGCAGAAAAAAGGGAGTTAGGTCCTAGTTCATAAATTTGTGTGAAAAGAGTAATCGATTGTTGGTTACTCTTTTTTGTTTATATGATGAAAATCGAATTTGTAAAACCGGTTTACGATTTGAAGGAAATCCCGCAGCGCAAATTACCGACTGTTGTACTTTGCGGGCGCTCGAATGTTGGTAAGTCCTCATTTATCAATTCTCTTTTCAAAACGGGAATTGCTCAAACTTCCTCGCAGCCTGGCAAAACCCGTTCCATAAATTACTACCTGGTTGATAATAAATTTTATATTGTAGACTTACCCGGTTTCGGTTATGCAAAGGTTTCGAAAACCGAGCGCGATTCGTGGCAGCAGCTTGTAGAAAAATATTTTTCAATCGACAAAAACATACAGATGGCTTTCCATTTAGTTGATAGCCGTCATGCACCGATGCAGCTCGATATTTTACTTAACGGGTTTCTACGTCTACTGGGTATTCCTTACGTAATCTTGCAAAGCAAATCGGATAAGCTCAAACATTCGGAATTAGCCCGATCAAAAATAGAAATCGAGAAAACCTTTCCGGAAGTCCTCTTCGGAGAGAACTGTTTTTTCTATTCAGCCGTAAAAGGGACCGGACAAAAAGAAGTATCAAAACTGCTTTCATCGCTCTTCTAGACGGGAAAATTTCTTAAATCTTTCTTATTATTGAATGTGAAGTTGGTTGAATTACAATTTCGCATTTAATTCACTTCAAAAGGAAAAGTCTGCAGATGGGAAGTGCCGACAAAATAAAAAAACGAATTTTTATTTTCATTTTTATTCCCATCCTTATTGTTATACCGTTTCTTACCGATGATTTCATGCTGCGCGTTATAGCTTCTCTGGTTCTTGTAATATATGCTGCGTTTATAATTTTTTTGCGTGATTCGTTGCCGAGAAATTCTTTTGACGAAGATGACGAATCTCGTCCCGATCCGTTCGAAAACGAAACAGAACCTGTTATGCCGGCAGAAAGATTTAATACCGATTCCGGAGAAGATTTCAAAATAATTTCTCCGACAAAAAACATTGAAGTAATCACCGAAGAGAATTTTAGACCGTCAATCAATCAAGGCAGAAAAGATTTTTTCAAACCGCCCGATTTCAAAAAGAATTTTGAAAGAATTGTTCTGGAAGAGCTGCCGGAAGACGTGAGTCAAGACGAACAATTTGGTTTTGTTCTAGAAAAAATTTTGAGTGTGGTAAAAGATTCTTTCATGGCTCACACCGCCGCTTTTTTCTGGTATAATAAAAACCGCAGACGGTTGACTCTGGAACGTTTCATTTCTAGCTCGCAACAAATTACGCAACAAAAATTTGATCTCGAAGATGATATACTCGGCAAGATAATTCAGAAGGAAGAGCCGGAACTTTTGACGGATATTTCGCCCAACGCAGAAATCGATGTGATACGTTATTACAGTGCGCCGCAGGGAATAAAAAGTTTTGTAGGTGTTCCTCTTTTTTACGGTAAAATGCTAATGGGAGTTTTGGCGCTTGATTCCAAAGTGAACGATGCTTTCGGGATCGAGCAGATTTACAGCCTGGGAAGGATTGTCCGCGTAATTTCTGTTATCATTTCGCTTTTCGAAGAGAAATTTTCCGAAACACAATCCGAACAAAGATTGAAAACTCTTCTCAACGTTTTGAATTACGACAAAAAATTCGATTCGGAAACCGATCTCCATCATCTTATCGAAACTTCTGTTCACAGTTTAATAGATTGGGACGCTTTTACATTTGTTACTTATTATCCTACGGAACAAAAATTTAAGACAACCAAAATTATCAACAAAACTTCTCTTAAGTATGTAGGCGAAAATCTAGAAGTCGATCTTACAGGAACTTTGGTAGGAAGATCTGTTTTAAGCGCCACACCGGTTAAAATTGATGACACTTCGGTTACCGAATTACCGCGCTTTGCAAAAAATGAAGATGTCAGTTTCGACGGATCATTTCTTGCAATTCCGCTCGTTTATGACGACCAAAATTACGGTGTGCTTTGTTTTGAAAGTCTGAAAAAAAACGTTTACTCAAACAGTGAGGTTTCTTACATCCGCAGCGCTACAAAAATATTTGCGTTCTTGCTGCATTCTTATTCTACGATAAATATTCTTAAAAGCTTGCTCTCCGTTGATGTTGAAACGAAAGCATTGAATTATGACTCGTTCATCGAAAGGTTCACGGTCGATTTAGTGCGCAGTAAAGAATTGAATTTGCAAGGCGCCGTTGTGCTGGTTAAGATCGACGAATTTCTCGAACAAGAATCTTTATTTGAAGGAAATCCTTTCCCTAAAGTTTTGAGAACGGTTGCGCAAATCATTAAAGATGAGATGACCCCTCTGAACTTGTTCGGACGCTTAAGTGAAAAAACATTTGCGATTTATTTTTTCCACTCTTCCCCTAAAGATGTTTTTCTATGGGCAGAAAAACTGAGAATCAAAATTGCGCGGAAACCTATCTCGGTAGTTTCTAAACAAACCACATTTACTGTTTCTATAGGTGTGGTAACAACAACGAATAAAACCGATGTTCAAGAAATTATGACAAATGCCGAACTTGCGCTGAAGAAGGCATTGGAAAAAGGTGGCAACACTGTTAAAAGTATAGGCTAACATTCAAAAAGTATTATGAATAATTTTTTTGTGATTGTCCTCGACGGCATAGGCATCGGTGAATTACCCGATGCACATAAATACAACGATGAGAAAAGCGACACACTTTGCAACACGGCAAATTCTGTCGGTGGACTTAAATTACCCAATCTTGCAGAATTTGGCCTGGGTAACATAAAACCGGTAAAAGGAATACAGCATCAATCAAACCCGCTTGCGTCGTTTGGTAAAATGGCGGAAGTTTCAACCGGAAAAGATTCAACAACAGGTCATTGGGAACTTGGCGGTTTAAAAGTTGAAATTGAATTCCCATTTTACCCGAACGGGTTCCCTAAAGAATTAATTGATAAATTTCTAAAGAAAACCGGCGAAAAAAATATTTTGGGCAATTATCCGGCATCGGGAACAGAAATAATAAAAGAACTTGGAGCCGAACATGTGAAAACCGGGTTCCCTATAGTTTACACATCTGCCGATTCTGTTTTTCAAATTGCAGCTCATGAGGATATAATACCGGTAGCGAGACTTTACAAAATATGTTCGATAGCAAGGGAAAAAGTTTTGGTCGGAAAAGATGCAGTTGGAAGAATTATTGCGCGCCCGTTTGTCGGGGCAGAAGGAAATTTTACACGCACAACAAACAGAAAAGATTTTTCGCTCGATCCGCCGTTGCCAACAATTTTAGATTTCTGTCTTGATGCAGGAATTGAAACATATGCTGTTGGCAAGGTGAATGATTTGTTCAATTACAGGGGTATCAAACATCAGCTGAAAACAAAATCTAACAACGAGGGAATCGAAAAAATTATTGGACTTGCAAAAAATGTGAACGGTGCTTTCATCTTCGGCAATCTTGTTGATTTTGACGTTTACTACGGTCATAGAAATGACGCAGCCGGATTGCACGAAGCTCTGCAGCACTTCGATAAACGGTTGCCGGAAATAACAAATCTGTTGGATGAAAGCGACCGGCTGATATTAACTGCAGATCACGGCAACGACCCGACCGATGTCAGCACAGATCATACCCGTGAATATGTACCGTTGCTTTATTATAGAAAAAACATTCTGGGCAAAGATCTTGGCATTCGAAAAACATTTGCTGATGTGGCTCAGACCGTTGCGCATTTCTTTAGCGTAAATAATGATTTGGAAGGAACCAGCTTTTTAAATGAGTGATGAAAAACAAACCGGAAAAAATCCTTCCGAGAATCTTTCGAAAATTGAACACGTACTTTTTCTGAAGATTAAGACGGTACAGTCTTTGCCTGATAATGTTGTTAATGATTTCTTAGCCTGTAAAGGAAAACTTCGCTTCACCGATTTCAGGAATAGGATTTTTCAAAATGTCAAATAAAATTGAATTTCTGGTTGAGACGGATATTTTAGCCGATCATTTAGTTCACGAGGATTTTTCAAAATTATCCGACCTAGAATTAGCAATGGCAAAGGGAATGTGTTTTACAACAGTTATTAATTCTTCGGAAATGTATTTTTATTCTTCCACCGAAAAAGAAAAACATGCGGTAGACTGTGTGATGAGAGCTGTAAAAGTTCTTGGAATTCATCCCCGTTACAGTTTGAACATTTCAGAATTTTTTAATAAAGTTGCGTCCACACGTGACGCTATGATTTGTTCTTTAGCAAAAATTAATAAACTTCCTATATTAACGGCGCAGATTCATAAATTTGAAAACAGCGGTATCGAAATTATTTTACCAAAAGAATTGAGAGGTTGAATTGATACTTGGAAAAGTTATCGGAACAGTTTGGTCAACACGCAAAGATGAAAATCTTGTAGGTGCAAAGTTTTTGATCGTTAGGCAATTAGACATTGAGTACAAACCCAAAGAAGCTACTGTTATTGCTGTTGATTCTGTTGGTGCAGGAGTTGGAGAAGTTGTGCTGGTTGCACAAGGAAGTTCTGCCCGCCAAACCGTATTTACAAAAAACAAACCGGTCGATGCGGTAATTATGGCAATAGTTGATAAGCTCGATATTTCCATTAAAGAAAAACAGCAAGAACGCATTGAGGTATAATGTATCTCGGCAAAATTATAGGCACAATCTGGGCAACAAGAAAGTACGACACCGTTACCGGCTACAAAATGCAGTTTGTACAGCCGGTAAATGCCGGACTCGAAAAACTTGGCGAACCGATAATTGCACTTGATACAGTAGGTGCCGGTCCGGGTGAAACTATTTTTTATGTTACGGCAAGCGAAGCTGTTATTCCGTTGGATGTCGATATGGCGCCTGTCGATGCGTCGATAGTTGGTATAGTTGATTCCATTAATCTTCAAATTCATAGGGAGAAACAATCTTGAAGATCACGAAGCAATACACTAATCGTGAAAGTCAATCACTGGATAAATATTTGCAAGAAATCGGGAGAGTTGATCTCTTAACTCCGGATGAAGAAATTGAACTCGCAATTCGAATAAAGAAAAGTGATCAGCGAGCTCTGGAAAAATTGGTAAAAGCAAATTTGAGATTTGTTGTTTCCGTTGCCAAACAATACCAGAACCAGGGATTGTCGCTTGGCGATTTGATTAATGAAGGCAATCTTGGTTTGATAAAAGCTGCAAAACGTTTTGATGAAACACGCGGATTCAAATTCATTTCTTATGCAGTGTGGTGGATTCGCCAATCGATACTTCAAGCGCTTGCCGAACAATCTAGAATTGTCCGGTTGCCGTTAAACAGGGTTGGTGCGTTAAACAAAATTGGAAGGGCATACAGTAATCTGGAACAGGAATTTGAACGCGAGCCTAACGCTCAGGAACTTGCTCAAGAACTTGATATGGATATCAGCGAAGTATCTGAAACAATGAAAATCTCGGGCCGTCACGTTTCTATGGACGCACCCTTTACTGCCGGAGAAGAAAACCGTCTCCTGGATATTTTGGAAGATGAAGAACAACCGTCGCCCGATTATACGCTCATGTCCGACTCACTGAAAAGGGAGATTGAACGTGCTCTTTCAACTTTATCGGAACGCGAAGCGGAAGTTATAAAACTTTACTTTGGTTTGAATAAAGAACATTCACTTACACTCGAAGAAATTGGAGAAAAATTTAATTTGACGCGCGAACGCGTTCGTCAAATAAAAGAAAAAGCAATCAGAAGACTCCGTCACGCATCACGTAGTAAAAATTTAAGGTCTTACCTAGGCTAATGAGATTGGGCTTCATAATACAAAGGGCGGTATTAGGAATTGCGGTTTTGATGATGTTCAGCGGATGTGCATCTTCCTCGAGCTCCCAGCGATACAAAACAAATAAAAACGGGAAAGAATACAGAACTCCAAATCGTTACGAATTGCCGGACACAGCAAAAGGGCGCTCTTCTAAAAACCCGAATAAAGATATTGTTATTTATAATGATATGCCGGATTCGACCGATGAATTTGATGAAACACCTGTAGAAGAAAAACCGGTTGATAAAACTAAGTTTGTTGCAAACATTGAAAAACTAAAATCGTTCAATGTTGCTCTTACACCCCGCGAAAAAGTTCTGCTCGAAGTAATAAAATATTTGGACACTCCCTATAAATATGGTGGAAATTCGGGAAAGGGAATCGATTGTTCCGCCTTCACAAAATCAGTTTTTGAAAATTCATTATTGCTTGAACTCCCCCGTTCTGCAAGAGAACAATATCGTCAGGGTGACGATGTTGCAAAGGATGAATTGAAATTCGGCGACCTGGTATTCTTCGACACAACGCGGCGTTCGTACCCCGGTCATGTCGGAATTTACCTCGGTGAAAATCAATTTGTACATGCAAGCCGCAAACTCGGTGTAACAGTTTCATCTCTCGATGAAACCTATTACAAGAAACGTTACATCGGCGCTCGAAGAATAGGGACGGGAAGCGAGAAGTAATTTAGAAATCTTTCACCGCTGAATTTTTCCTCAGATTGAAATTAAGAACTGATTGCTTTAATTTAAATTCAAATCTCAAAAATTTTCGGAGTTTATAATGGAATTTAGAATTGAAACCGACAGTATGGGTGAAATCAAAGTCCCGGCGAACAAATATTATGGTGCACAAACGGCGCGTTCATTAATGAATTTTAAAATTGGCGGCGAAAGATTTCCGCCTGAATTGATTAGAGCTTTAGCAATCGTTAAAAAAGCAGCTGCAATCACAAATTGTGAATTAGGAATTCTTCCGGCGGAAAAGAGAGATCTGATTATTAAGGCTGCCGATGAAGTTATTGAAGGAAAACTTGGCGATCATTTCCCGTTAGTTGTTTGGCAGACCGGAAGCGGAACGCAGACAAACATGAACGTAAATGAAGTTATTTCCAATCGTGCAATTGAAATGGATGGTGGAGTTCTCGGGAGCAAAAAACCAATTCATCCTAACGATGATGTAAACAAAGCTCAATCGACAAACGATGCGTTTCCTTCTTCTATTCACATTGCGGCAGTCGAAGAAATTCACGGTCGGCTGATTCCAATGGTAACAAAACTTCGCGATGCGCTCGACGCCAAAGCCAATGAGTTCAAAGACGTTATAAAGCTTGGTAGAACACATCTGATGGATGCAACACCTTTAACTTTAGGACAGGAATTTTCCGGCTATGCCCAGCAACTAACAAACGGACTTGCAAGAATTAGCGACAGCTTGAAAAGGTTAACTGAAATTCCTTTGGGTGGAACAGCAGTAGGAACTGGATTGAATACTCATCCGGATTATGCAGTGAAAGTTGCGGCAAAAATTTCCGAAATTACCGGAAAGAAATTTGCTACAGCGCCAAATAAATTTGAAGCAATGGCTGGAAAAGATGCTCTCGTTGAAATGAGCGGGACGATGAAAACACTTGCAGCTTCGTTGCTGAAAATATCGAATGACATTCGCTGGCTTGGTTCCGGACCTCGCTGCGGCATCGGAGAAATTTCTCTGCCAGAAAATGAACCGGGCAGTTCTATAATGCCGGGAAAAGTTAACCCGACCCAATCCGAAGCTATGACAATGGTTTGCGCACAGGTATTCGGTAACGATGTTACAATTAATTTTGCTGGCTCAAGCGGAAATTTTGAGCTCAACGTTTTTATGCCGGTAATCGCTTTCAATATTTTACAATCAATAAAATTGTTAGCCGATGCATGTGAAAGTTTTGCCGATAACTGTGTCGTTGGTATCGTAGCAAATGAAATGAACATCAAGAAACATTTGCAGAATTCGCTGATGCTTGTAACTTCGCTCAATCCGGTTATCGGTTATGATAACGCAGCTAAGGTTGCGAAGAAGGCTCACAAAGAAAACAAAACTTTGAAAGAAGCGGCAATGGAACTCGGCTTGCTGACATCCGAAAAATTTGATGAAGTTGTTCGTCCCGAAAAAATGATCGGGTCGAAGAGATAATTTCTGTTACAAACTCAAATCTCCCTCAACTTCAACGGGGAGATTCGGTAAAAACGCCAGGTTCGAAATTAATCAGAAGTTCACACAATTAATTTTTCCGTTTCTCTTTGCGCTAACTATGGCAGCATGCCCTGGCACTGAATCCGGCGACAAAGGATTCCTTAATGCGAAAGGAATAGTTAAGTATCTTTCTCTCGAAGGCGGTTTCTATGGAATCATAACCGGTGATAACCAGCATTTCGATCCATTGAATCTTCCGAAAGAATTTCAAAAGGATGGAATGCAAATTTATTTCAAATATGTGAAAAGAAAAGATATTGTAACTCACCTTACGCAGGGTTTGATCTACAATGAAAAAATATAACTGTAAGACGAGTATTTTTCTAAAACAGCAAAAATTTGTTTGTTAAGTCAAAACCTTGCGTAATATCAGATGGTAAGTTTCACATGCGCGGAACGATTATAGAAGTTCTTGAAGTAAGAGAGATTCCAAAATAAACGAGACAGATTTTATATGACGGGACAGACAAAAATCGTAAAACTTCTTTTGCCGGTTTTAACAACTCTATTTTCTGTAACTGCTGAAGCCCAAAACTTAAAACAACAATTTCAAACTTATGTTAGCAAAGTTCACGGTTTTACCTTTCAATATCCGCAAGGTTTTGTACTCAAAGAATATTACCCGGAATCGGTGAGCATATCGGAGTCGCAAGATTTTTGGATTGATGTAGATGTTATTGATGTCGAGATCTGGTATAGAGAGAAACTTGAATTCGACCCCGGAAAAGAGATTGATTCGGATAAAATTAAAGCTGCAGCATTATATAATGCCATGTTATATAATTCTGCTGACGGGCCGGACGGATCGTTTTATAGCAACAACCCGAAGGTTGAGAGAGATTACTTTTCAAGAAACAGTTTGCGTACAATTAAATTTTATTTAGACGGCATTTATGAAGATTACGAAGCCGGTACTCAAACCATTAAACCCATCGGGCCATTTTATGGAATTGATATTTCATCCGCCAAAAAGAAGCTGGTACTTATCATATTCATCCGGCAGGAGAATCTAGCTGATAGAAATCAAATGT
>CAZQQC010000091.1:0-11984 GCA_964595365.1 uncultured Melioribacter sp. | reverse complement strand
TTTTATAGTTTTGTAACTATAATTGCGTAATAGTAATTCCTCTCCTATCCTTCCGTAAAAATCCGTCTTTGGTTTAATATCGATCATTACTCTTCTTGTTCATCCTTTGTATTACTTACACCTCCGGCACGTCACCCACATTTTTTCCCGTACCATCGTTCTCCAAAGAGAATAGCGGTACATTGCTATAATTATTGATCTCCCCTGAAAGTGACTTCGGAAAAAGAAAAGTATTTACAGAAAAAAGAGAATTAATCTATTTGAAAACCCTCAAAAATTTTCTGTCTTTTTTAGGAAGAGAAAATAAATTGTAAAAAAATCTAATGATGAGTTCGGAAATTAGCAAGGAGAATTTGTTGCAACACGACCGCGGAAATAAGTGGTATTGAACGAAAAACTAGAGGTTGGGGATTGAAATAGGAATGCATAATTCTGAATACAGAAACAAGAAGATTAAAGTAGGTAGTAAATATAAATTAGGGTTTAAAATCTGAAATTGTTGTCTGTAGTTGGAATTTCAGTGCGGTCTAATTAATTTAGCCTTCAAAAAAATTAAGGTGTATAGATTCTAACTTAGCATCTCAATAAAAAAAATATAGATATAGGCAAAGTGATGAAACTAAAACTACCCCATTCAACTCAAAACTGGACATCGCTCGTCGGTGCAACCATAGCATTGATAAGTCTTTTCATGATAATCTTTCTATTCGTGATAACACTTTTCCAAACCGATAAAGGTTCTTATCTGGGATTGATTGTTTTTATAATTCTTCCTGCATTTTTAGTCCTCGGATTGGTTTTAATTCCTGTCGGAATGTTTTTGAAAGTTAGAAGAGATAAAAGGTTACACCTGCTTCCTCCAGCCGAATGGCCGCAAATAAATTTAAACGACATTCGTCATAGAAATGCGTTTTTCATTTTTGCAATCGGCACAACAATTTTTCTTTTCTTTACCGGCGTAGGCAGCTACGAAGCATTTCATTACACAGAGTCCGTGGAATTCTGCGGCAAACTTTGTCACAGCGTTATGGTCCCTGAATACACAGCATATCAAAACTCTCCTCATGCAAGAGTAGCATGTGTAGAGTGCCATGTAGGCGCCGGCGCCAGCTGGTATGTAAAATCAAAACTTTCGGGTTTATACCAGGTGTATGCCGTTACATTGGGTACGGTTCCGAGACCAATTGAAACACCAATTACAAACTTGCGTCCTGCTCGGGAGACATGCGAACAATGTCACTGGCCTCAGAAATTTTACGATAGAAAACTCAGAACCGAAAAACATTTTCTGCCGGATGAAAATAATTCCGAGTGGAATATTGTTCTAACAATGAAGATAGGTTCTAACGTCAGCGCTCTCGGTTTGCAGGAAGGCATTCACTGGCACATCAATCGTGACGTAAAAATTGAATATAAATCATCCGATCAAAAGCGCGAAAAAATTCCGTGGGTTAGATATACAAATTTAAAGACCGGCGAAGTTTTTGTTTATCGGGACCAAAACGAAAAAGCCGATCAGAAAACTTTGGACACAATGGAAACAAGAGTTATGGATTGTATGGACTGCCACAACAGACCTTCGCATAATTATAAACCGCCAACGTTTTTCTTAAACAACGCTTTAGTTGCCGAAAAAATTCCGCGGGATATTCCGAAGATTAAGACAGCAGCTTTGGATATATTAAGTCAAAAATTTGGAACGACGGATTCCGCAATGACGATTATTTCGGATAAAATTAATTCATTCTATAAAACGAATTATCCCGCTCTGTACGCCAACAAAAAAAATTTGGTTAACCGGGCAATCAGCGGAATTCAGGAAGAGTTCAAAAAAAATATTTTCCCAGAGATGAAAGTAAAATGGGACGTTTATCCGAACAATATCGGGCACATGGAATTCATCGGGTGTTTCCGCTGCCATAATAATTCTCACTCGACAGACAAAGGAAGAGTGATCAAAAAGGATTGCAACCAATGCCACGATATTACCGCACAGGGACCGGCGAACAATATGGAATATGCACCGATTAATTCTTCGCTCGAGTTTAAGCATCCCGATAAAGAGAGCGGCGATGCATGGAAAGAAATGAAATGCGTTGAATGCCACACCGGATTAAATCCTTAGTTGTACTTTGTTTTTGCAAAAAGGATGCATTCATAGTGCATCCTTTTTTGTTCTAAACCAGGCGGTCGAATAACATCAATTTCTTTCATATATTTTCGAAAGAAAAATTATTGTGACTGAATATGATCGAAGTTGTTAACGTTCACAAAAGTTTTGATACCAATCATGTCCTTCGCGGTGTAAACCTAACAATTAAAGAAGGGGAATCATTAGCGGTTATTGGAAGAAGCGGCTGCGGTAAAAGTGTTCTGCTGAAACATATTGTAGGATTACTCCAGCCCGATAGCGGGTATATAAGGTTCGAAGGAAATATTGTAAATGAACTTGAGCGGAACGAACTGTACGAAGTGCGGCGGAAATTCGGATTTCTTTTTCAAGGTGCTGCGCTGTTTGATTCGATGACGGTGGAGGAAAATGTTTCGCTTCCTCTGGTTGAAAACAATCTTGGTTACTCCAAAAACGAAATTCAGAAAATTGTTGCTGAAAAACTTGAGTTAGTTGATCTGCCCGGAACACAATCACTGAAGCCCGCTGAACTTTCCGGCGGAATGAAAAAACGGGTGGGGCTTGCACGTGCGCTTGTTACCAACCCGGATTATATTCTTTACGATGAACCAACGACAGGTTTAGACCCCGTAATGTCGGACGCAATCGATGAGTTAATCAAATCCCTCAACGAAAAACTGAACGTCACATCCATCATCGTAACGCACGATATGTTCAGCGTGAAAAATACCGCGGATAAAATTGCAATGATGCACGAAGGCAAAATATATTTTACAGGCACGCCAAAAGAAGTTTTGGAAAGCAAAGATCCGGTAATTCAAAAATTTATTCAGAGAACAGGATTTTAAACCGCACAGGGAAAAATGGTTTGACCGGTAAAACAAGAATTAAATATATCTGTTCGAACTGCGGACACGAATCGCTTAAGTGGCTCGGGCGATGCCCGTCATGCGAAAGCTGGAATTCGTTTTCCGAAGAGCTGATCGAAGAAAGGAAATCCGGCAGGAAAAAATTTTCCGGCGAAACACATATCACCCCTCTCAATTCTATTGTTAAAGAACACGAAGAGCGAATCAAAACCAACATTAATGAGTTCGACCGTGTACTTGGCGGAGGATTGATGCCCGGATCGGTTGTGTTAATCGGCGGCGATCCCGGAATCGGCAAGTCAACCCTTGTAATGCAAGCAGCTTCCAGGATAACAGAAAATGTTTTGTACATAACGGGTGAAGAATCTGTTAACCAAATAAATCTTCGCGCTAAACGGCTGAAGGTCTACTCGGAAACGATTTCGGTAATGACTGAAACAGACCTGGACATGATTCTCAATGCGATTGAAAAGTACGAACCAAACGTTGTAATAGTTGATTCAATTCAGACAACGTACAAATCAAATTTTGAAAACGCCCCGGGTACAATCACCCAAATTCGCGAATGCACTTCCGAACTTATGCAGCTTGCAAAGAAAAAACATTGTGCGATAATTATAGTGGGACATGTTACCAAAGAAGGCGTAATCGCCGGACCGAAGGTGCTTGAACATATTGTTGATACCGTTCTTCAGTTTGAAGGAGAAAGAAGTCACTCGTATAGAATTTTACGCTCGCAGAAAAACAGATTCGGAAGTACAAACGAACTCGGCATTTTTGAGATGCTCGAAGACGGACTTCACGAAGTAAAAAACCCCAGCGAAATATTTTTAAGCGAACGCGAAAAGGAAATATCCGGTTCAGTCGTAACTTCAAGCATGGAAGGAACCCGACCGATTCTTTTAGAAGTTCAGGCACTTGTTACACCCTCTGCGTATGGCAATCCGCAGCGTGTTGCAACGGGATTTGATTACAGACGCCTTTCGATTCTTCTAGCTGTCCTGGAAAAACGCGCTAACCTTCATCTCTCTACTCAAAATGTTTTCTTGAATATGGCAGGTGGATTGAGAATTGAAGAACCTGCCGTAGATCTTGCCGTGTGCTGCGCAATCGCATCAAATTTTAATGATAAACTTGCAAGAAATGATACCGTTGTTCTCGGCGAAGTTGGCCTCGGCGGCGAAGTGCGAAGCGTGAGCAATATCGACAAACGGATTAAAGAAGCCGAGAAGCTCAGATTCAAAAAAATTATTATCCCGTCGAACAATTTCAAATCGATAAAAAATGATACAGCAATAAAAATCATTCCGGTCGAAAATCTTCTTACGGCAATGAAAGAAATTCTTGGATGATGATCGGGTTGCTGTACCGACCGGATCATCTGAAAATAAAATCAAAATTGTCCCCGGTAAAAGGAGGCAACAATATGAAACAAAAAATAAAGTTCTTTTCGATGCCTGCAATTCTTGCCCTGCTTCCTTTTAATTTATACTTGCTTTCTGCTCAAAAGTGGTTAGCCGTACGGAAAGAGGTTTGGAAAAACGTTGAAGCATACCGGTCGTTGTTTGCTAAAGGTAATTATGACTGCTGACCTCACACTGCTTAGCAGAACCTTTTTATGCGTTTTTCAGCGGGAATCTTAAAATAATCATAGAATAAACTTTCACAATTGATATATTTGCGTAACTAATTTTGAAAGAAAGCCAAGGTTTTTTCCAAATTGATTTTTCCCGGAATCAAGAATAAAATAATAAACGAAAAAACATTTATAATTATCACCAGTCTTATTGTCGGAATCCTCTCGGGTTTAGCATCGGTAGTTCTCAAGAGTGCAGTTCATTTCTTTCATACGGTTGCAACCGATCTGCCAGGAAATATCTACATAACAATTATAAAATTCTTTCTGCCGTTAATCGGTATTTTATTTTCAGTTCTATTCGTGCAAATTTTTTTGAAGGAGAAAATTACACCTGGGCTCAGCAACATAATCTATTCGATATTAAGACGGGCATCGGACCTGCCGGCAAAAAAAACTTACTCGCACATGATTACAAGCGCTTTTACCGTCGGGTTCGGCGGTTCCGTTGGTTTGGAAGCACCAATCGTTGTCACCGGCGCAGCCATTGGTTCCAACGTGGCAAAAAAGTTTAAACTGAATTATCAAATCAGAACACTTCTTCTCGCATGCGGTTCTGCCGCGGGTATAAGCTCAATATTCAACAGTCCGATTGCCGGAGTAATTTTTGCTTTCGAAGTTTTATTGCCGGATTTGTCAATCCCATATTTTATTCCGTTGTTAATCTCTTCTGCATCTGCAGCAATTTTATCTAAAGCCATATACAGCGGACAACTTTTCTTCTTAGTTACGGAGGGATGGAAAGTTTCCGCTCTCCCGTATTACGTCTTACTTGGAATTTTTTGCGGCGGAATTTCCGTATACATGATAAGACTTACTCTTTACTTCGAAGGATATTTTCACCATGAAAAAAGAATTTACCGTAAAGCGTTACTTGGCGGACTTGTTTTGTGTGCGCTGATATTTGTTCTCCCCCCTTTATTCGGCGAAGGATACGAAACCATCACAGAGTTGCTTGTGCTGAATTACAACAGCCTCTTTGCAAACGGCGTATACAATCACTTTGGCCAAAGTGAAATTCTTGTCTTGATGATCGTATTCTTTTCCATTTTCGCCAAAGTTATTGCTGCTTCGGCTACATTAGGTTCGGGCGGTAACGGCGGTATTATTGCACCGGCATTAATCACGGGCGCTCTAGCCGGATTCTTTATGTCGCACCTGGTTAATGTGCTTCACATAACACAATTAAGCCATGTAAATTTTTTAGCCGTTGGTATGGCAGGGATTCTTAGCGGCGTAATTCACGCACCGTTAACCGGAATCTTCTTAATCGCTGAAATCACGGGCGGCTATGTTCTGATTGTGCCTCTGATGATCGTTTCTGCACTTTCATATTTCATATCGCGCCATTTTCAAAGCTACTCGGTTTATACCTCCACATTAGCAAAACAAGGAATTCGTTTCCGATCTTCAAAAGATAAGTCACTTGTTCATCAGCTGAAGATTTCCGACATTATCGAATCTAACATTAGAATTGTTGAACCCAACTTCACTCTTCGAAAACTAATTTCCATTATCTCAAATTCACGTCAAAATATTTTTCCCGTTGTAGATAACAACAACAGACTGTTGGGAATCGTCAACCTTGATGATGTGCGCGAGATTTTGCTTAACTCGGAAATCTACGACGTAATCCTTGTCTACGAAATCATGAATAAAGATTTCATTGCCGTTGACCTTGAAGAAAATTTTGATACTGTAATTAAAATCTTTGAGGAGAACCGTGTTTACAGTTTGCCTGTTGTCCAAAACGATGAATATGTAGGCATAATCAATAAAGCCGAAGCGTTTAACAAATACGCAAGCGTACTGCTGGAAGACAAGGACAACATTATTTAGTCTATTCTTTTCCGGAATCTTTTTCTGTGCTATTAACAATCATTTTTTATAAACTCTTTTTAGGTGAGGAAAGTATGAAGAAATTCCTATCAGTATTTCTAATTCTATTTGCATCGCTGATTTATGCTCAACAAAAAACAATTGAGCAGCGGGTGGATTCGGTTTTAACATTAATGACTCTTGATGAAAAAATTGGTCAGCTGAATCAGTATTCGGGCGGATGGGAAACAGGAACTCATACGGAAAACGACTTTGAGAATCGCGAAGAACTTGTGAGAAGAGGAAGAGTCGGATCTTTTCTAAACGTGATTGGTGCAGATATAACCCGCCGCATTCAAAAAATTTCTGTTGAAGAATCGCGTCTTAAGATTCCAATTATTTTTGGATTGGATGTTATACACGGTTTTCGTTCGACATTTCCTGTGCCGATTGCAGAAGCCAGTTCATGGAACCCGAAATTAGTGGAGATGTCAACAAGATGGCAGGCAACAGAAGCATCTGCGGCAGGCGTGCATTGGACTTTTGCACCTATGGTCGACATTGCAAGAGACCCGCGCTGGGGAAGAATTGTTGAAGGAAGCGGTGAAGATCCATATCTAGGTTCGGTAATGGCAGCTGCAGCCGTAAAAGGATTTCAAGGAAATGACCTTGCCGCTAATAATACGATTGCGGCTTGCGCAAAACATTTTGCCGGCTACGGCGCAGCAGAAGGAGGCAGAGATTATAATACTGCCGATCTTTCCGAAAGAACTTTTCGCGAAGTTTATCTTAAACCATTCAAAGCTGCGGTTGATGCCGGCGTAAGCACGCTGATGAGCTCGTTCAACGAAATTGGTGGGGTTCCTTCATCGGCAAATTACGAATTGCTTACAAAAATTTTACGCGATGAATGGAAATTCAAAGGATTTGTTGTAAGCGACTGGAATTCGATTGGCGAACTTGTTCCACACGGAGTAGCAAAAGATTTGAAACAAGCAGCCGAACTTGCTATCAAAGCTGGTGTCGATATGGATATGGAATCCCGCTCCTACATTAAAAATTTGAAAACATTAGTCGAAGAAAACAAAGTTTCTGTGCAAAACGTTGATGAGAGCGTTAGAAGAATCCTTCGTATAAAATTTAAGCTCGGATTATTCGACGATCCATATAAATATTGCAATGCAGAGCGTGAAAAAGAAATTGCTTTCGGTAAAGATATTATCGATGCAACTCTCAATGTGGCGCGCGAATCGATTGTTCTGCTGAAAAACGAAAAAAATATTCTGCCATTAAGCAAAAATTTGAAAACCGTAGCCGTTATTGGACCATTGGCAAATTCACATAGCGATCCTTTGGGCCCGTGGTCGGGTGTAAGCGATTCAAGTCTTGTTGTAACAGTACTGCAGGGAGTGAAAAACAGGTTGAACAAAAATGTAAATGTTTTGTATGAACCGGGAAGCACTATTAACGGAACAGAAATGGATGGTTTTAAAAGTGCAATTGAAGCGGCGCAAAAATCCGATGTTGTAATTCTCTGTTTAGGCGAATCGCGTCACATGAGCGGTGAAGCGAGCTCCAGAGCGTCTCTTAACTTACCAGGCGTTCAAGAACAACTGGCTGAAGAAATTTATAAAACCGGCAAACCGGTTGTCGTTGTGTTAATGAATGGAAGACCACTAACGATTGACTGGATTTCTGAAAATGTTCCCGCAGTTGTTGAAACATGGTTCCTGGGCAGTCAAAGCGGAAATGCAATTGCAGATATTCTGTTCGGCGATTACAATCCCGGCGGAAAACTTCCGGTTACATTTCCCCGGTCAAGCGGCCAGGTTCCCATCTATTATAATCATAAAAATACAGGCCGACCTTACAACCCCGATGATCATTACACATCATATTATCTCGATCTTCAGAATACTCCTCTTTATCCTTTCGGATACGGATTGAGCTACTCGAAGTTTGAGTATTCCAACCTTTCATTGAACTCAACCAAGATAAAAAACGGTGAATCGCTGAAAGTCAAAATTGATGTGAAGAATATCAGCAGCCGTGAAGGCGCCGAGATCGTTCAGCTTTATATTCAGGATCTGATTGGAAGCGTAACGCGACCGGTAAAAGAATTAAAAGATTTTTCAAAAGTGCATTTGGAAGCCGGCGAAACAAAAACAGTTGAGTTCACAATTTCGCCCGACAAGCTGAAATTCTACGACATCAACATGAACTACACTGTTGAACCGGGAGATTTCAAAGTTTTTGTAGGAACCAATTCTGTTGATCTGCTCGAATCGGCTTTTACAATCGAATGAACTGGAAGACTTTTATGAAAACAATAAAATTTCTTTTTATAAGTTTCTTTTTATTACTTTTTGCAGCAGGTTTAAACCTCGCACAAACGGAAACCAAAATGAAGCGGCAAATCGAAAAAAAAATTCTAACAACGCACACGGTAAAAATAAATCTGAATTATCTCCTTTATCTTCCCGGGAATTATGATTCGAATGACAAATGGCCTCTCATGATTTTTCTTCACGGTTCGGGAGAACGCGGCAACAATCTCGAACTCGTAAAGAGAAACGGTCCTCCAAAATTGATAGAAGAGGGAAAAGATTTTCCGTTCGTAATAATTTCTCCTCAGTGTCCAGACGGGGTACGATGGAAAACCGAACCGTTAATTGCCCTTCTCGATGAAGCAATTAAAGAATACAAAATAGACACGAACCGGATTTATATTACAGGATTAAGCATGGGCGGATACGGGACATGGAAGTTAGCGAATGCAATCGCAAATCGCCTTGCTGCAATTGTTCCGGTTTGCGGTTGGGGCGATTCGTTCACAATTTGTGAAATCGGCGATTTGCCTGTTTGGGCTTTTCACGGAGAGAAAGACCCGGTTGTTCCCATTAAGAAAACACAAGACATGGTTGATGCCTTGAAGTCGTGTAAAGGGAATGTACGGTTCACAGTTTATCCCGACGCAGGTCACGATTCTTGGACAGAAACTTATAACAATCCGGAAGTTTACATGTGGATGCTGGAACACACTAAGGATCGAAAGAGAAATTTAAAGGAAGATTAAAATTGGGAAAATTTTTTTTCGTAGTTGCTTTAATAGTTTTGAGCCTGGTATCGTTACGCGCTCAAACACAGTGGAAAGGAAGCTCGATAATCGGTAATGGAAATCTATGCATTGTCTATTCGGACGATCCGCGCATCAAAGCAAAATCAAATGGAAAAGGTATACGGCATTTCTACTATAAAGATTACACGATGGATTACATTTCTTCTTCTTCGTTCGAAACAGATGGCGATAAAACAAAAGATTCGATCGGCATGAAAGATTTTTTCTCGCCGGCTACATTTTCCCGCGGCGGTAACTTTGCCAGCGAAGTCTTATGCTACACCTTACCCGAAGATGTAGCTGTGCTTTCATACATTACTAAAAATGAAAAAGAATCGGTACTTCGTTTTACACTTACTTTGCACAAAAAATTTATTTCAAACAGAATAATAAGCCTTGAGGAATTAAAAACAGAAAGTAACTTCGCTATCGCCAGATGGTCCAACGGAACAACTATTCTTGTTTCACCGAAAGAAAAAGGATTCGAGATAACCGCTTCCGATTCCGTGATTACATTCACAAAAAGAATTCCGGGAACTTATTCAACTGAAATTTTAATTATTCCCTCCGGGAGTCAAACAAAAGCAGCCGGTTCACTTAAAAAAATTTTACGACGAAAAAATTTATACAAGCATGCAAAATCTTATTGGTCAGAATGGATTAACGGTGGCAAGATTCCGCAGTTTAATTTTAATGACTCTGAATCGCAAAAGTACATCGAGTATTTCAAACGAACACTGTATGCCGTCAAAGCAGCAAATTTGAACGGTCAGATTCCGGCTGACATGACCGGACAATTTCTCACAAACAATATGCCGCAGCTTTATCCGCGCGATGCGATGATGTGCGCGCGGGTGTTTTTGTTGACCGGTCACATTAAAGAAGCAGAGCAAGTTATAAAATTCTGGATAAGCAATTCAATTCCGAAAAAATCGAAAGGAGAATTCTATGCGCGCTATGATGCTTATGCAAAAGCTGTTGATGCCGGCAGCGGCGCACGCTACGACGAACCAGAATGGGACGCTAACGGATATTTAATCCAACTGCTGAACATGTATTATGATAAAACAAATAAATGGTTATCAGACAAAAATTTTATTTACGAACTTGCCGATTTTATTGTGAACAAGATTGATGATGAAGGACTGCTTTACGAAGGCGGCATAGTTGAATGGACCGGATATCTTCCGGCAACAAATATGACATGTGCTGCTGCGCTTCAAACCGCATCTGCAATTGCAAAAAGTTTTGGAGACGAAGAAAAAGCCAGCTTGTATAAAAGTGCAGCAGAAAAAATTTCTTCTTCTTTGATAAAAATGGTTGATCCCGATCTGAAAAGTTATACAGATGTAAGATATTATGCAGTCAAAACCGACGACAACAGAAGCATAAGCGATAAACGCGGGAAAAAACTTTTTCTGTGGGATACCAGTTCATACTTCGGCATTCTCTGGGGCTATCCCGATCATTCAGAATTCAAACTCTCAAACGATTATATGACGGGCAACAATGTTGCTGAAAACGGTGGAATGAAATACTTTCAGGCTTACGATAATGCATGGCTCTCCGGATACGGCGGCGATTTGTTCTTCTTTACAACAGCAGCTTCCGCCGAATATAATTCATTGCACGGAAATTCGCTTTACGCAAAGAAAGCCGTTGATTGGATGATCAGAAATTCCAATAGTTACGGATTAATGCCCGAAAGGATTTATTCCAATCTCACCGATTGCAGCGATGCATCCCCTCTTTCGTGGTGCAATGCAGAATTTGCTGCGGCTGTTTTACTTATAAGTTCACAAACGATTGGAGAATAAAATTTTTAAGGCACTTCATGCCCTTTTGACGCAATCCAAATCTTGAACCACTCTTCCCCGCTCAAATTGATTTCTAATCCTTTCATTGCAGATTTTATCCTTTCGAGTTTTCCCGTTCCAAGAACAACCGAAAAATTCACCGGGTGAATTAAAAGCCATGCTGCAGCAACGGTATCAATTTCAATTTTATACTTGCCGGCAATTTCATGAAGAACATTCCGGACGCGGTTTGCACGCTCGCTGTTTTCCCAAAATAATTTTCCACCGGCAAACGGCGACCAGACCATCGGCGCTATTCTTTTCTCCTGAAGAAAATCTATGTTGCCGTTATCGAAGTTTTCGAGATTCAGAACAGAAACCTCTATTTGATTTGTAACCAATTGAAAATCCAGCCGCGATTGTAGCAAATTAAACTGATGCGGAAGAAAGTTTGATACGCCAAGGTGTAAAACTTTTCCCGATTTTTTCAATTCGTAAAATGCAGCCGCAGTTTCATCCGCATTCATAAATGGATCGGGTCGATGAATCCGAAGCAGATCAATATAATCGGTGTTGAACTTCTTAAATGACTTGTTTACCGAACCAATAATATGGT
>CAZQQC010000090.1:0-12424 GCA_964595365.1 uncultured Melioribacter sp. | reverse complement strand
ATATTATCAAAAAAAAAAATCTACTCAATATTGTCGATACTGTTCGAGGCATGCACTTTCCCCAAGATTTTTCTTCGCTCCAGAATGCAAAACACCGGATGAAGTTTGAGGAACTTTTTTATTTTGAAACAATGGTTGCGCTGCGGAAACAACTCATCAAAACGCAAACTAAAAACCATATCATCAAAATAAAAGGTGATTTGATAAAACAATTTCTGAAATTTATTCCGTTCGAACTGACCAATGCTCAATTGAAAGTGTTAGGTGAAATCAGAAAAGATCTAGAAAGTGATAAACCGATGAATCGTTTACTACAGGGAGATGTCGGAAGCGGTAAAACGATTGTTGCTCTCATAAGCATGCTTATCGTTGTTGCAAGCGGATACCAGGCAGTGTTAATGGCACCGACGGAAATTCTCGCCGATCAGCATTTCAAAAATATTTCTGGATTGATTGAACGGTTCGGGATAAAAGTAAGCCAGCTAATCGGCGGTCAGAAAAAATCCGAGAGAGAAAAAATTTTGCGCGGAATCACAGACGGCGCTGCACAAATAATTGTCGGCACACACGCATTGATTGAAGAGAACGTCAAATTTCATCAGCTCGGTCTCGTTGTAATCGACGAGCAGCACCGTTTTGGAGTAATGCAGCGCTCAACGCTCGTTCAAAAAGGAATTAACACAGACGTTCTTATAATGACTGCAACGCCGATTCCACGCACACTCACAATGTCGATTTATGGTGATCTTGATCTTTCGGTCATCGACCAAATGCCGTTGAACAGAAAGCCGATCAAAACTTTTCTTCGCGGAGAGAACAAACTGCCGGAGATTTATAAATTCATTGTTGATAAAGCTGCGAAAGGTTATCAAACTTATTTGGTCTATCCGCTCGTTGAAGATTCTGAAAAAGTTGAATTGAAAGCGGCCGAAACATATTTCAAATCGCTGCGATCCGAACATCTGAAAGACATGCGTTTATGCCTAATTCATGGACGGATGAATTGGCAGGAGAAGGAAAAAATCATGTTTGAGTTTGCATCGAAAAAATACGATGTGCTCGTTTCGACCACTGTTATTGAGGTCGGAATCGACATACCGGATGCAAACATTATTGTCATCAACGATGCCTTTAGGTTCGGGTTGTCCCAGCTTCATCAACTCCGCGGAAGAGTTGGAAGAAGCGATAAGCAGGCTTACTGCATTCTCGTTGCCAAAGATGCACAAGCAATTAAATCGGGTCAGTTGAATTTCAACTTCGATTATCTCTCCCCTGCACAAATAGAAAAACATAAAACTATGATTCGTTTAAACGCGATGGTAAAACACACAAACGGATTTGATCTTTCGGAAATAGATCTGAAGCTCCGTGGTCCGGGAAATATTTTCGGAACGCAACAAAGCGGTTTGCCGGAACTAAAGTATGCCAATCTGATTGAGGATACAAAAATTTTGCAAGACGCACGTGAAACCGCTTTCGGGGTCATCTGCAGCGATCGAGAACTCGTTCAAGAAAAAAATCAGCTCATCAAAAAAACTCTTCAAGAAAATTTTCATTACAACATCCGGCTTTCGCAGATTGCCTGACGCCGTCAAGAATTTTTTGACCACGGTGAATTTTTCTCTCAAAAAGTTTTTAAAAACATTTTCTTGCAAAAAATTCATAAAAGATTATATTACCAGCAGTAAAAATTGAAAGGATTGTTATTAGTTCTTATCTACCAAATAAAAAATTAAAAGTTGCCCTCACATATAACGCAAAACCGGAAGAAAAAAATTCTTTCCAGAGAACACCTCTCACCCGTAACCCGGATTCAACAAAAATTTTCAATGATACTTATGCAGAATGGGATTCTTACGAGACGATCAACGCCATTAGAGATGCTCTTGAACTTTTCAACGACGTAACGATGATTGAAGCAGATGAAAATGCATTCGAAAAATTCCGCGCAGCTAAAGTTAATATAGTCTTCAATGTTGCCGAATGTGCGAACGGCTCAAGCCGCGAAGCACAGATACCCGCAATGTTGGATATGCTTCGTATACCTTACACCGGTTCAGATCCTTTAACGCTTGCAACATGTTTGGATAAAGCGCGGACAAAAGAAATTCTTGCTTACCACAAAATTCCAACGGCAAAATTTTTGTTTGTAGAATCACTTACTGACCTGGAACGTTTTGATCTGAACTTTCCTGTGATTATAAAGCCTGTTGCCGAAGGCTCGAGCAAAGGTATTTTCAATTCTTCGCTCGTTTATAATCTCGATGAACTCAAGGAAAAACTGCTAACAAGTTTTGTAACGTATAAACAGCCTTTCCTGATTGAAGAATTTCTGCCCGGAAGAGAATTCACTGTTGCCATACTTGGAAACGGAAGAGAAACCGAAGTGCTGCCAATAGTAGAAATTAATTTTGATGAATTGCCAAAAGAATTGGTTCCGATCTATTCCTATGAGGCAAAATGGGTTGTAGATACTCGCGAAAATCCGCTTAACATATTTACATGTCCTGCACAGCTCGACGAATCTCTTACAGATAAAATTAGAAGGGTATCTCTCGAAACGTACAGGGTATTGAGGTGCCGGGATTGGAGTCGTATTGATATCCGTCTCGATCAAAACGAAGAGCCAAACGTGATTGAAATAAATCCTTTGCCGGGCATTCTGCCGGATCCGAAAGATAATTCATGCTATCCCAAAGCAGCACGCGCACATGGTCTTTCTTACGTCGAAATGATAAACAAAGTTTTAATAACAGCAGCTAAAAGATATAGCTTGTTATGAACCTTGAACAAAAGATATTAATCTGTTATAACGAGCCCAGCAGGTTTTATGATAACTATCTGGGAAAAAATATTTCTGATTCTGCTGACAATGTGGACTTATCGGAAAGAGAGTTTTTGAAACAGATTGCTCTCATCAAAAAAACTCTGCAAAAAAAATATATTGGCGTAGAGACGCTGGGAATAAACAGCGACATTAAAAGCGCGATGAAAAAAATTCTTCACTTTTCTCCCGATATGATTTTCAACTTTGTGGAATCAGTTGAGGGCAATGCCAACCTCGAAAGTTACATAGCCGGAATGTTTGACATATTAGGAATACCATACACAGGTAACGGACCCCTCACACTCGGCAACTGTTTAATTAAATCCAGGACGAAACAAATTCTTCAATCTCATGGTATCAGAACTCCAAAACATTGGATTGCTCAATTGAATGAGAGTATAAACAAAAACGATTTCGATTTAAAATTTCCGGTAATTCTAAAGCTTGCCCGCGAAGATGCAAGTATCGGCATTTCCGAACTCTCCGTAGTAAGAAACTTCGAAGGGATGAAAGAACAGCTCGAGTATCTTTATAATTCATTCAGGCAAGAAGTTTTGATTGAAGAATACATCGAAGGTCGTGAGCTGAATGTAGCAATACTAGGCGACAAAATTCTTCCCGTATCGGAAATTTGTTTTGACGGGCTTCCGGGTGAACTGCCTAAGATTGTTACATACGAAGCCAAATGGTCGCCGGAGAGTGTTTATTTCAAACATACAACCCCAAAGTGTCCTGCACCGCTCGATGAAATACTAAAACAAAAAATAGAAAAAATGGCACGTGCAGCTTTCGAAGCAATGGAATGCAGAGATTATGCTCGCGTAGATATTAGACTAAATCAAAAAAATATTCCATACGTAATTGAAGTGAATCCAAATCCTGATATTTCTCCCGACGCTGGATTTATCCGTTCTGCCGGCGTTAGCGGAATTAGTTATGAAGAAGTGCTCTATCAAATATCAACTTTTGCATTAAACAGAATAGTATATGATACACAAGCTGCTGGCTGATGACAGAGAAAAATTAAAAGCGATTATTGAAAGCACAAACAATTTCAGTGACGAGGAAAAAAAAATCGCAATGGAACTGATTGATGAAGCGCTTGGAAACTACAATCATGAATACTACAACGTTTTCGTTTACGAAGAGGAAGGCAAAGTTGTAGGTTATCATTGCACAGGTAAACGAGCGTTGACGGACGGCGTTTACGATCTTTACTGGATTGTTGTAGATCCGGCTATCCAGAATAAAGGTATAGGCAAAAAATTGCTTGATCACGCAGAAAATTTTGTAAGAGAGAACAAAGGAAGATGGATTTTAGCTGAAACATCTTCTAAGCAAAGTTACGACGCTACAAGAAATTTTTATATGAGGAATAATTACTCGATAGTCTCCCAAATAAAAGATTTTTATAAGGTTAACGACAATTTAATTGTCTTTGGAAAATATATAAGAACATAAAAACAAAAATATAAAGGGCAACTATCATGGAACTCTGGCAGCAAATGATCAGAGACAGCGTTCATACTGTTGATCAACTTGTGGAAAAATTCGACATCGACAGAAATGTGGCAGAGGGACTGGATGAATTTTTCCAGGCAAGAATCAATCCTTACTATCTCAGCTTAATCCGTTATCCGGGCGACCCGATCTGGCGTCAATGCGTACCGGATAAGGCAGAGCTTGAAGACATGGAAGGGTTTGAAGACCCGCTTCAAGAAGATGCTATGAGCCCGGTTCCCAATATAACACATAGATATCCCGACCGGGCGTTATTCCTCACAACCAGTCAATGCGGTATGTATTGCCGCTTCTGCACAAGAAAAAGAAAAGTCGGCAACTCAGATAAAATTTCCATGAAAGAACTCGAATCGGCTTTTAAGTATCTGGAAAAACACACCGAGATCAGGGATGTCATAATGTCCGGCGGCGATCCATTGATGCTAACCGATGCAATGCTCGAAAAAATTTTGAAACGTTTGCGTCAAATTCCACACATCGAAATTATCCGTATCGGTTCCAAAATGCCGTGCGTACTTCCTCACCGCATTACACCCAAGCTGGTAGAAATGATCAAAAAATATCACCCTATATATGTCAACACGCATTTCAATCATCCGTGGGAAATAACACCGGAAAGCACCAAAGCATGCGAGATGCTTGCAAATGGAGGAATTCCTGTAAGCAATCAAGCCGTTTTGATGAAAGGTGTTAACGACGATGCAGAAGTAATGAGAGAACTTTTTACAAAACTTTTAAAGATAAGGGTAAGACCGTACTACTTATACATGGCAGATGAAACACGCGGAGCTAATCACTTCAGAACTTCTCTTGATAAAGGTCTGGAGATTATGCAGAAGCTGCGCGGATACACAAGCGGCCTTGCAATTCCCCATTTTGTAATTGATGCGCCCGGCGGCGGCGGAAAAATTCCGGTTCTTCCACAATATGTTTTGCACCGCGACGAAGAGAGAGTTGTAATGAAAAATTACAAAGGTGATATTTTTGTTTACCGCGAAACGCATCACAAAGAACAACCCGAATCTAAAGTTTCGATTCCGGTAGAATTAGTTCCAAAAGAAATCGGTAATAACGGAAATGGAACCGGTTCAAACGGTAATGGCTCAAATGGCAACGGTTCGAATGGTTCTTCCAAAAAACCGAAGAACTACAAAGAGAAGGTTGAAGTTACGACGGTAACACAAAGCAGTAATTGAGAAATGTAATGATTGCTGGACGTTGCTTGTACAATTCTCTTGCTGTTAGACTTTTTATTAACATTACTATTTTGGTCACTGCTTGAGGGGGTACTACTTGTACCAAAAGATGAATATGATCTTGGTCTGTGCATATTTCTATAAAACGTATCTCATATCTTTCGCTTATCCCAAGGTAGGTTTCCTTCAGTGTTTTCTCTACTGCTTCTGTAAATATTTTCCTCCGATATTTTGCTGGAAACACCAAGTGGTACAGCAACAATATTTTGTTATGACTTTTAATTACATGTTCACTCATGTTTCCAAAAAGAACATTTGAACTTGTGAAAACTAGAATGATTGTGCGGGAACTAGACCTGATTCGTGTGAAAGGCAGAACAAAGCCGTGCAAAGTTTTCGAATTAATTGGAATAGCAGGCGACAGGGAATGCGAAACCAGGTTGAATTGGTTAGATGATTACTTAAAAGGTTTGAAGTTTTATAAAGACAGAAATTTTTCTTCTGCAATTTTGCATTTTAAAAAATCGTATGAAATTTCGAATGATTTTACTTCGAACGTTTATATTACAAGATGCCGGTCATATTTGGCAGTCCCGCAGCATGCAGATTGGGATGGTGTCTTCGAAATGAAAACAAAATAGAACCAATCAACTTTACAAGATGTAATTAACTTTTTCACCTTTTCTTTTTGAATATTCATATTTGGGAAGTGCAGTATATTTCTTCCTCATCGATTTCGATTAAGATTTACTTGTTTTGCTTCTGAGACTCCTTATGGTTTTAGTTTTGTTTTTCTACAACTCAAAATGACTAAATCCTGGGAGTCTCTTTTCTTGATCTCAACTAAGTTCTAATATACGCTTGGCTTTCATTCCTAAAAAAAGTAAAAAGTAATTAGACCCCGGCAGATAAATTTTTTTTGTATAAAGAAAAAATAATGGCCCCGTTAAAAATTAACGGGGTTTTTATATTGTGGTTTACTACCATATGGCAGTAAACAGAAAAAATTAATTGGTCTTGTAATTAAATGTTTTTTATTTCTGAGCATGCTTGATATTATACAAAGCAGCCATTAGAAAAATGAAATTTGCGAACCAAGCAGTTATCAACGGATTTAAAACGCCGCTTTTACCGAATGCCTGGCTAATCTTCATAAAGACAAGGTAAAGAAATGTTATCAAAAGATTTATTCCGAACTGAATTGCCAAACTTCCACGTCTTCTGCTGGCAGAAATAGGTAAACCTAGCAGAACAACAATTATACTTGAAAATGCAAATGCAATTCTTGAGTGATACTCAATCATGGTTGAAGTTGGATCGTTGCCGGTACGGTATTGATCGTCTGCGAAATTTTTGAGATCCGTTAATGTCATCTCTTCAAGCTTCCGCTGTTTTTTAACAACTTCGTCCGGTTTGAAGTTTAAACTGTTATAATTTTTAATCGCAAATGTCTGAACTGATTCCGATGAGTCGGAAAAAGTGCGGGCTGTTCCGCTCATCAATTCCCAGAGTGCTTTGGTAGAATCGTAATGCATCCGGAAAGCATCAGTACGCGAAATAAGTTTTGTTTTATCGTTGGTATTAAATTCCTGGATACTAACGTTGTCTGCCATTCCGGTGCTTAAATCGAAATAATTTATGGAGACGATCCGCGTTTTTGTGTCCTGGAAAAAAATATTGCTGCCAAAGTAAACAACGTCCTTCTTTAAGTAGTTTCGCTCAATATAAATGCGGTGTTTATTCGCAATAGGAACGACGTAACCGCCGAAATAAATTGAGAAGGCACCGATGAGAATTGAAGTAATGAAAAACGGCGCCATGAAGCGATAGAGACTGATTCCGCCGGCTTTAATGGCGGTAAGCTCGTTTAGATTTGCCATCTTTCCGGCGGTGAACAAGCATGCAAGCAAAACAGCGATCGGTGTGATCAGCCGGATAATTTCTGGAGTGAAAACCAAATAGTACTGAACAATTAAATGTGTCGATACATTCTGATCGATGAAGTCGTCTAGCTTTTCCATCATATCAATCACAACAAAGATGAGGGTAAAGGTCAATAATCCGAAAAAAATCATCAACAAGAATTGTTTGATTAAATAACGATCAAGAATTTTCATCGGTCTCTTCTTGCGATCTCCATGATTTTGGAAGCAGTTTGGTAATGAACTCGAAATTAAGTGTAACTTTTTCACGGGCGCTTTTTATAGTCAATAGAATTCCAACAATACCGAGGAAAATATTTGCGCCCCACATTCCGACAAATGGAGAAAGCAATGCTCTATCGGCTAATTTTTCTCCTCCAATTAAAAATGCCCAGTAGGTTAAAAAGAAGATTAGGCTAATTCCCGCTGCCATGCCGAACCCTCCGCGGCGCATCATTGTTCCAAGCGGTGCACCGATCAGGACAAACACTATGCACGCAAATGGCAGAGAATATTTTTTATGAATTTCCACCCAGTAACGATCCATCTCGCGACTGTTCCAGTCAAGACGGGTTAACGAGTTGTTCACATGGTTTTCATCTTGACTGATTTTCTGCTGCGATCTTAAATGCACAAACCTATTACTTGTGCTTTCGCTTTCAAGTCTTACGGGTCGATTCTTACTGCTGATAAGCAGCGAAATGTTCTCTTCATATTCGTTAAGCAGTTTTGCTCTAATTGCGCTAAGGCTATCTACAATTGCAAGCATGTGCTGTGCGCCCATCTCCCTATCGCCGCGGGGACCACCCGGCCCGCTTTGTTCAAAAGTGAATTGATCTGCCGGCATAGCAATTTTGTGTCTCTCAAATCTCAACTTACGGTATTCATTTCTGTTGGCGTTGTTCGATTCGTGTATTTCGCCGTTCTGTAAATCCATTATCAATATTTTTTGATCGGGCGCGTAATAGATCTTTCCGAATGATGCCGTTATGATATTAACTTTTGGCAGGTGCGAATAATCATAAATTGTTATTTGCTCCAATTCATTTTTGACGGGATCGATATCGCGGGCAAGGATTGCGTAGTTTGGAACTTCTTGTGAAAAGACACCGGGCACCAGCGAAAGCGTTGGTTTCTTTCTAGAAATATCTTCCATTAAAAGTCTGGCTGCATGGTTCGCATCCGGATAAATATGATTGTTAAAGTAGACTAGAAAAAGCGCGATGAAGATGCTGGTAATAAACGGCGGGGTCATCATTTTATACAAGCTGACCCCTGTAGCTTTCATAATTGAAATTTCGTTATTCTGGGACATTGAGCCGAATGCCATCAATGTAGCAACGAGGACGGACATCGGAACAACAAGCACTACAATCCATGCAAGGTTATAAATGATCAGTTGAAGAATCACCCATAAGCCAAGCCCTTTTCCTACAAGCCTGTCGGCATATTTCATCATGAACTGAAGTACGAAAATGAAAATCAAAATTATAATCGAGAACAAAAATGGAACCACATGATTTTTCAGTATGTAACGTACCAATATCATTTTTGAATAATTATCCTGAAAAGATTTCATTTGCAATTTACCAATAATTAGAAAAGTTTTAAACGAAATACCACTTTCAAAACGAAAGATGAGGTTGACCGAAAAGCGCAAGCATTAGATTTATCCTTAAATAACTTGAATCCAGTGCTGCATAGGTGTAAATTTGAAAAGCAAAGTTGTATCTAAAAGAGTAGATATGCCACTTTTTGTTGAATGAATAAGGAGGATTGGTGGATTCAGTTATTTCTCATCTGCAAAATAATTTCAATACTTATCTTGAAGAACTTAAGGAGTATTTACGGATTAAGAGTATAAGCACACTTGCTTCTCATAAGAGTGAAATGATTAGATGTGCGGACTTTGTTGCCGGTAAGTTGCGACAAGCCGGAATAAAAAGTGTAGAAATTTTTCAGACTTCAGGGCATCCGATAGTTTATGGCGAGTGGCTTGGACAACCCGGAAAACCGACTGTTTTGATTTACGGTCACTACGATGTTCAGCCTGTTGATCCATTAAACCTGTGGTCGAGTGATCCGTTTGAACCGGTTGTTCACGATGAAGAAATTTGGGCTCGGGGTGCAAGCGACAACAAAGGTCAAAATTACGTTCACATAAAAAGTGTCGAAGCTTTTTTCAAAACAGTAGAAACGCTTCCGGTAAATGTGAAATTTTTATTTGAAGGCGAAGAAGAAATTGGCAGTACGAATCTAACTTTATTTCTAAAAACACATCAAAAATTGTTGAAGTGTGATTCCGTTCTTGTTTCGGATACCAGCATGTACGGCCCGGGCATTCCAACCATTACTTATGGTTTACGCGGGCTGCTCTATATGGATGTTGAAATGAAGGGACCCGCCAAAGATTTGCATTCCGGAAGTTTTGGCGGCGCTGTGGCTAATCCGATAAACGAATTGGCAAAATTAATTTCGAAACTGCATGACAAAGATGGAAAAGTTACTGTGCCCAATTTCTATAATAATGTTCAAAAACTTTCTAAAGCTGAAAAAGAAAATTTTAAGAGATTGAAATTTTCCGATAAAGCTTATGCAAAAGAAATCGGCGTTAAAGAACTCCAAGGTGAAAAAGGATTTACAACTTTGGAGAGATTGTGGGTAAGACCAGCATTAGGCTGTAACGGCATTACCGGAGGATTTACAGATAACGGAGCTAAAACAGTTCTGCCATCTCAAGCTGCTGCTAAGATTAGTATGCGGCTGGTGCCTAATCAAAACCCTTTAAAGATTGCAAAAGATTTTACTAAGTATGTTAAATCTCTTGTGCCTAAAAGTGTAAAACTGGATGTAAAAACGCTGCACTATGGCTATCCGGCTGTTGTTCCTTTCGGAAGCAAAGCATTGAGTGCCGGGGCAAAAGCAGTAGCTAAAGCATACGGCAAGAAAACTGTTTTCACCCGGGAAGGCGGTTCGATTCCAATTGTTGTAAATTTCATGGAAAATTTAAAGGCTCCTGTTGTTTTGATGGGATTTGGCCTCGATTCGGATGATATTCATTCTCCTAACGAACATTTTCTTCTGGAGAATTTTGAAAAAGGTTTGTATGCATCTGCGTATTTTCTAGATGAATTTTCGAAAATTTAAATGTGAAGTCGGATTTATTAATAATACAAGGGTGCTTCGATGAAACTCTATAAAGCAATTATAGTGTTTCTCATATTGGAATTATTGTTTGTTTCATGTAAATCTAAAGAAGTAGGTGGCGATGCTGCAACATCAACTGCTAAAGATGTTAGCGTTCGCGAGTACAATCTCGATATTCAAAAAGAACAAACCAAGAACAGGTTTCCGTGCGACACTATTTCCTTAAAAGAATATATTCTTAATAGTTATAATCCGGGAACGTACCTGGTTGAATTCGACAAGACTTTCACATACAGCGTTGCGAAATCCGCCGTAATTTATTTTAAAGATACAAGCAATTACGTTCTTGCCGTGATAGCAAAGTCGAAACCAACCGAACGTAATATAGAAACTAAAAATATAGTAGGGTACGAATCTAGTTTTATAAATCTCGATAGCACGAAACTTGGAACTGCGTTTTTCTGGCTGACGCTTTTTGAATGCAAAGAAGGTACGTTCAACCGCATCTGGGAGTCCGAAGTTCCTATGCACGGCGGTTTTAACAGGATGACAATCAAATTATGGAAACCGAAAAACATAAAATATGTTGAACTGAATTATGAAGACGGAATAATTAGCGGTCATCGCAATTTCAACTTCTTCATGGTTGACGGATGGCGTAATACACCTCACCTTATGGAAACATACGAAGGTATTGTTCACAAGCGCACTCTTACAAACGTGAACAACGATAAGTACCCAGATTACTATGAGTACCGTTTTGCATCTGCACAGTATCTCGATTCACTTGCACAGATTAGAATTTTAGATTCGATACCTTTTTACTGGAGTACAAAACGGCAGCTTTATATAACCGATAAGAATCCTCGTTGGTTCAGAAAGTATTAGCCGCGAGATATTAATGTTTCAAGAAATTTCAAACAAGTACTTTATGAACGATCAATTACTAATACAGTTTCCGAATTTGTTAAAAATTAACAATTCTATTCGCAGATTCACAAACACAGCGGATGAATTTAACGTTCTGCGTACCGGCGTTGGATTAAGAATTGTTTTTGATTCGACGATAATCAAAATGACTGGCAATGATGTCCTCGATTTTTTGCACCGTATTTCGACGAATGCTTTGTTGGATTTGCAGCCGTTACAAAAAAGAAATACACTGTTCCTCAACGATAAAGGAAAATTTATAGATAGAGCTACGCTGTTGGCATTGGACGTTGAATACAGACTGATAGGGAGTGTCGATCATCAGAAAAGATTGTTTAGCTGGATCAATAAGTACGTCATCATGGAAGATATAAAAAGTGAAGACCTTTCCGGTAAGTTTGCACTTCTTGAATTGATTGGGCCGCAGGCAAATTCTTTTTTAACGCTAATGTTAGGTAATGAAGTTGACCTTAATGATATCACGAAAACACATTCGTTAAGTGTGGACGGATTTCAGTTTTTGTTCTTTGTAAGTACGGAGGCGAATGATGTCAAAGTTTCTAAGATCCTTATTGAAAAAGAAAAAGTTTTCAGCTTCATAAATTATTTATTTGGCATCAAAAGCGTTTTTGATCTGGCTTTAATTGGTGAAGATGCTTACGAAGCATTTAGAATTCAAAACGGAATACCCGCTTTGCCTCAGGAGATAAACGATTCAACAAATCCTTACGAGGTTGACTTGATTGGTGAAGTGAATTTCAAAAAGGGTTGCTACATTGGCCAGGAAGTGATTGCCAGGTTGGATACGTACGATAAGGTTCAACGAAAAATGGTTCATGTAATACTTTCTTCAAAGTTGAATGCAAAAACCGCTCTAATTT
>CAZQQC010000089.1:0-12807 GCA_964595365.1 uncultured Melioribacter sp. | reverse complement strand
CGCCGAAACGGTCAAATTTTATATCGCGTATAAAACTGCAAAGTTCCTCAAATTCTTTTTCCGTTTCGTTAGGGTAACCAACGATGAAGGTTGTCCGCAAAGTTAAATTCGGGATTCGTTTTTTCAACTGCTGCAAAAGTTCAATTGTTCTTCTTTTTGTTATGCCCCGCCGCATAGATTTTAAAACATTATCGGAAATGTGCTGAAGAGGTATGTCTATGTATTTGCAAATTTTCGGATTGAGGGCAATCTCTTCGATCAAATCATCCGGAACGTGAGAAGGGTACACATAAAGTAAACGAATCCACTCGATGCCGGAAATTCCCGATAATTTTTTCAGCAGCTCGGCTATGCTTCTCCTGCCGTACAGATCGATCCCGTAATCGGTCGTATCCTGTCCTATAAGAATAAGCTCTTTAACCCCTTTTGCAGCGAGCATCGAGGCTTCGTTTAATAAATCTTTCATCGGTTTGGTTTTATGAAGACCGCGCATAAGTGGAATAGCACAAAACGAACAGGGATTGTCGCAGCCCTCGCTGATTTTCAGATATGCAAAATGTTTCGGCGTGGTAACTATCCGTTCGCCAAGTAATTCATATTTTAAATTACCTCCGAACTTGCGTACTATTCCTTCGTAAGCTTCGGTTCCGAAAAACGCATCGACTTCTGGAATCTCTTTCATCAAATCATTCATGTATCTTTCCGAAAGACAACCGGCAACAATAACTTTTTTCAGTTTACCTTTTTTCTTTAATTCGATTGCAGATAGAATTGTGTTGACCGATTCTTCTCTGGCTGCGTCAATAAATCCGCATGTGTTGATTACAACTGAATCGGCTTTGTTGGGGTCGGTAGTCAAATCAAAATGATTTAGTTTCAGTTGACCCATTAACCGTTCGGAGTCAACCGTGTTTTTGGAACAGCCTAATGTAATTACTGAAATTTTTTCTTTACCCATTTAATAATCTTTCCGTTATATCGCCATGTCATTTTTCATAATCTTCTATTAATCTTGCTCTTACCCTTATTTTTGTCCTTGCTCTCGCTTGTTCGCTTTTAAATGATACGAACACGAAAGGGTTAGATTATGATTAAGAGTAATACTAAAACAAGAATAAAACTTTAGTTAGCTACAAAATTGAGGTACAAATATACAACCGGCGCGGAGAAAAGTAATGAATCGAACCGGCCAAAAATTCCTCCGTGACCGGGGATGATTGAAGATGAGTCTTACACAAAAGTATCCCGTTTAATTCGCCTTTCGATTAAGTCGCTAATTTGCCCCACGGTTCCAACTATTAAACCAATAACGATAGCGTCGCTCCATCTTAAAAAGTCTGCAAGTAGCGATTTGCACGCCAGCATCCCGATGATCGAAAAAACAAATCCTGCAAATGCACCTTCCCAGCTTTTGTGAGGACTTACGCGCGGCATCAATTTATTTTTTCCATAGGCGGTTCCTAAAAAATAAGCAGCTGAATCGCAAATCCAAATCGATACGAGAATTGAAATGATCAGATATCCGCCCTGGCTGTAAATGAAAACGGAATTGTTATAGAATTCACGTAAACTTACAAGAGCCGATGAAAAAAATCCGATATAAAAAATTCCTAAAAGGGTAGCTCCCAGGTTTGATACTGCAGATTCTTTATTCCTGAACAGTTCGAAAATCAGTAGTGAAACCATAATCAAGAAGAACAAGATTTTGAAATCGATAAACTGTTTATACTCATTTATAATGATAACAATAATTGCTAAATAACCAACGGAATTATTCGTGAAGTATTTTCTGTTCTTAACCATCTTTGAGAATTCATGAAACGAAGCCAATCCAACAAAAGCCGCAAATACCAGGAAAAGATATTTTCCGTAGAGACTTACGATGGTGATTAGAGGTATGCCTAAAATTGCAACAATTACGCGGGTTGAAAGCTTGCTGAATACCTTTGCCATTTATTCCTCGTCTTCAATTTTGGATTCTTCGATATCGTTAATTATCTCTACGGCAGCTTTTGCATCTTTTTTTTGAACGAGCAATTTTACAACCGCTAAGTCGCCACCAACCGGGTAGTTTCTATCCTTCTGGGAGATAATTAGAGATTCAATCTCTGCCCCCTCAAGATTAGCTTTTAACATTTCTGCTTGATACGGCTCGCCGCATGTGTAAATTATAACCCAATCTTTCGGATGAACGAGGTGCCCTTCGAATTCTTCGACAGGAATAAGCTTAGCCCCGCAATCGGCACATACTTTCACACCCTCAACATATTCATATTCGCACTTTGGACAAATCATACCGTCTCCTTTCGTTTCGATATGAGGTTGCGGTAATTTTTCTTTACGAAAACCATATACGAAAAAAACAAAAGTGAAAGAGTTGCAAAAGTAATTAACTGAGGAACAAATCGAGAACTTTGAATGCCCGCCGATTTGATTAATTCAGCATCCCCTAACATTATGAAAGCCAAAACAGAAATTAAGTTATTAAAAAAATGGAGAGTCATCGGAACAAAAATAGAATCGCTCAAATATGCGGCGTAGCCGAAATAAATTCCGAGAGAGATTAACGGTATTACTCCGTAAGGGTTAAAATGATAGATGCCGAAAAAGATCGCAGTTATAAAGATGCTTAAAAACGGTTTGAGCTTTTGTTCAAAACTTTTCTGAACCAATCCTCTAAACAATGTTTCCTCGCAAATAGCCGGAATGACCGCAACCACGAAAATTATAAATGAAGTTTCGAACGGCGAATGAGATTTTAACAAATTTCCGTAAGTCGTAGTTACCAGTTTATCGAGTTGATTCATAAAATCGGTAAATCTTTTTATTAGCGGCGATACATCCGAAAGTTTACTAAGAATAGTATTCTGCAGAGAAAGAAACGATTGCAGGAGCGGTGTAAGAAGAAGCAATCCAATTACAAACACGCCTACTTCTTTCAGATGTGGAATTTTCATCCTTAAAATGAATGTGGTATTGTGATGGTAAACTTTTTTTGCCAGAATTAGCGCAGGCAAAAGGATAAACATTATTTGTCCGCCCATGGTTAACATGCGTATAGCATTAACGTTTGCTTTTTCAAAATTAAAACCGAAAATAGCAAGCGTCAAAATTGCCCCGCCGACTTGATAGAGCAGAAAAATTCCTACAAGTGCAATAAATGCTGTTGCAAGAGGAGACAGAGTTGCAAACTGTTCTTCCTCCTCTTTTTTTTCTTCGTGTGTTGGTTCCTGGTTTTGAAATTCTTCGTTCATATAAACGAAATTAATCAAAAGGGGAGATATTTGCTGAGAATAATGGTTGCATTTAGTGCGGAGTTGTAGAAGTTGAACCGCTACTTCCGTTTAGCTTTCAACTCTCCAGCCAAACCTTGATAGCCGGAAAGCTCTGCGTCGATCGAACCGATTAGGACTTTCGTTTTCACTTTCACAGGAATTTTAAGCTGATCGTTGGTAAGCCAGACCACAATGTTTCCTTCACTTTTGAACAAGCCGCCTTGCACAACAAGGGGTTCAAGAATTATGCAGTCGAACGTGCCTGCCGAAACGGAAACCCTTTCGCGTCCGCGGAACAAAACATCGAGCGGATAAACTTTATCCTTGTAAAAATTTTCGAGATGAATTTTATCTCCTTCTTTCATTTTCGAATAATCAAAGGTGCGTGCAAGATAAAATGCAGAGACAATATCGCTGACATATTTGGGAATATCGTAAGAACCCTCGGTAGTTTTTGCTTTGCCACGCCGCTGGTCGAAGAAAGCCGAAAAGTCACGTGTGTAGCCACCTTCCCGGATATGCTGTTCAAAACGCCACGGAAAAATTCCGGCAACGTCTATGTAAGTTTCGTAATGATCGCGGACTTTATAAAATGGATCGAACGCGGAAACCGAACTGACATCGAACATAACATTGTAAGCATCGCGTCCGGCAATCTTTACAATTTTAGGAATTGAATATTGAGCAATGCCTGCTGTTACAAATCCGTACTTCACTTCGAACGTCAATTTCTCGCCGGTTCTGAAAGCATCGTTCTGCAAAGTGCGAAATTCGGATTTGGTCTGAGAGTAAGTGGTTTTGAAAAAGAGCAAGAGCGCTAATAAGAGTATGAGCAATTTTGGTGAAGGATATTTCTTGTCTTTATTCTTGCCCGAGCTCTTAATCTTAATCATGATCTTTGCTGTGGTCGTGTAAAAGAATATCATCTCTTCTCCACAGAAATTTGTTGAAGAATATTTTTAACGGCTAAGATAATATCATCAACCGGAATACTTTCCATGCAGTCTAATTTTTCACATTGCTCTTGAGTACAGTTGCTGCAATTTATAGTTGGAGAAAAAATTGTTTTCTTGTTTGTGTAAGGACCCCATCGTTTGGGAGCGCAGGAAGGAATCTTAGGATAAAATCCTACGACATGTTTACCCAGTGCAGCAGCGATGTGAATCGGTCCGGTGGAATTTGCAATCATGATATCGCTCAGGTCGATTAATGCCATCAAATTTTCCAGATCAAATTTACCGGCGGTGTTTATTATTGTGCCGGAATTATTTACAACCAGTGATTCACAAAGTTCCTTCTCGTCAGCGCTTCCTGTAATAATTGTCTCCACATTTTCTTTAGATAGCCATTCAATGATCTCTTTCATTTTATGAACAGGCAAATCGATTGAACTGCCGCTGCTTCCGGGATGAATAATTACAACAGGTTTGGTAAAAGTAACTCCGAGAGACTTTAATTCACTCTTTACTTTCTCAATTGTTTTCTTAGAAGGATTAATTCCGAACTCAACATTTTCTTCTGTTACGTTTCCGGTTATGCCAAGTTGATCGAGAAGACGGATATTGAATTCCAGCTCGTGACGTTCTCCGTATTTTCTGTGCTCGTAAACTTTTTTATTGAACAGAAATGAATACCAACGATAACCGGTTCCTATTCTTGTTTCGATTCCTGCAAGGAATAATATGAGCGCAATTTTGAATGTGGGATAAGTAACAATGCATGCGTCGAATTTGTTTTTTAACATTGCCGCGTTCAAAACCAAGGGGATCTTTCCGCGTTTCGCTTTCAAAGCAATTGTTCCGTCGATGAATTTATTTTTTTCTATAAGCGGTTTTGTATAATCTTTAACGAGAAAGGTAACTTTGGTTTGAGGAGAATGTTTTTTTATCAATGCAGCAACCGGAATCGAAAGAATTACGTCGCCGATACGATCAGTACGTACAATTAAAATGCTTTTCGGAAAAGTCATTTTTCACCACGAAGGGATGCGTTTCCGGACACGAATCGATTATCCTTTATATAATAGCGCCACGGTAAATCTACAGATTTTTTTATACCGATTCTTGCCGAGTTAACGATTTTGGTTTTGGAAACTTTGGGTGCATTGCAGATAAAAATTTCCCTGCCTGTTAAATCCGTACCGTTATTGCTGCGTGAAATTTCAAATGCCTCACATATTTTTGCCGGACCGTTGGTAAGGTTAATAAATTCCTTTCCGCTGATTCTCTTTTTGCCGAAACGGTTGAATGCCATCCGTTCAATTCCTTCAACTGGTTCGAAGGCTCTCATTAGAATTGCTTTGCCTTCGTTTTCTTTTCCGGTTACAACGTTACAGCAAAAATGCATTCCGTAGGTAAAATAAACGTAGAGCAATCCACCCTCTTCGAACATTACCTCGTTTCTTTTTGTCTTACCGCCGAATGTATGTGCGGCTTCATCTATAGAGCCGTCATATGCTTCTACTTCCACTATCCTTCCAGCCAGGATTTTTTCGTTTATACGTCTGACAAAGAGTTTTCCCAAAAGTTCTAGGGCAACTTTATGTACATCGCGGGTATAAAATTTTTGTGGAAGTCTATCTGTGAATCTCATTCCCTAAGATTAATTGATGCAGGAAATTATTTACCGTTCATCATCATTTTAATTTCTTCGATCTTGTTCTCGTAGAATTCCATTTTCTCGGGGCGAAGAACCATCAGCTCATTATAGATCGAAATGGCTTCGGCGTAATTCTTTTGCGAAAGAAAAATTTCGGCCATAGTTTCGGATACAATTTTCCCGCTGAATTCTTTGAGCCGTGGCATGGGAGCGTCGGAATCAATATTAGTAGATATTTTTGCTTTGCTCAATCTTTCCGCAAGATCATCAAGCTTATCTTCAAAAATGTGAGTTTGTCTGCTGGATTGTTTTTGCTCACTTAGAAATGCAGGCCGTTTCGCTTCGGTCAAAGAATTTCTCTCGGAAACGATCGCGGAAATTTTGTTTTGATACCACTGAAAAGATTCCTGGGAATCTAGTAAATAACCGGCTTGCTTTGCACAGGATAATGCTTCTTCTTGTCTGCCGGCATAAGCGTTTGCCAGAGCAAGGATGAAAAAAGCTGTTGGATAAGAAGGGTGAACTGCAATCCCTTCCTCTAAAACTTTTATTGCTTCTAAGAAATTTCCCTTATCCACTTCCATAGCGGCAACGCGTGCAAATAAAGGAGAACTGTGGTTAAACTCGTAAATTAATTTGATCTTATCTGTTACAAATTCTTTTGACGATTGATTCACTTAGAAATCTGCTGCTTTTTAAAATATGATTGTCTTAATGACATAATAGAAACCGTAGCAAATCCGGAAAAGAACATCAACTGAAATGGCAGCGCGGAAATTTCCATGAAATAAACTGCTGCACCTACACCAATTAAACAATACACGGCAAGAAGAAATTCTATGTATGTAGATGTTTGAACTTTTGTTTTTGCAAGATATTTGTTTTTAACTGTTAGAGCATCGTTTTTAGAAACGACTCTGAATTTTGGTGTGCGTACAAATTCACTTTTGCGGCTCATCAAACCTTCTATAACTGCCCGTGTATTGTTCAAGGCAAAGCCCATACTTCCAGCCATGAAAAGGGGAAAAAGTGCAATCTTCTTTCTCCAATCGGTATGAACGTCTTTCTGCGAGAAGAGGTAAAACAAAAACGATCCGACGAATGCAACAACAAAGACAGCCATAAAATTGAAGAAGTGCCAGTACGGACCCGCATTTTTTATAAAGATAAGTGGGACATTTAGAATACCGGCTAAAAGTATAAACGGGAAAACAATATTGTTGGAAAGGTGAAAAGTTGACTGCAATTTTATTCGAAGAGGAATTTTAGATTTCCAGACGAGAGGAAGAATCTTTTTCATTGTTTCGATTGCTCCTTTTGTCCATCTGAATTGCTGGGCTTTAAGAGCATTCATTTCGGCAGGCAATTCTGCGGGTGTTGTAAAATCGCGCAGGTAAACAAACTTCCATCCTTTAAGTTGTGCCCGGTAACTGAGGTCTAAATCTTCTGTCAGAGTATCTGCATGCCAGTTTCCGGCATCTTCGATGCATGCTTTCCGCCACACTCCGCCAGTGCCGTTAAAGTTGATAAAGAATCCTGCACGGTTACGAACTGTTTGTTCGATTACAAAGTGCCCGTCGAGAGCGAGCGCTTGAATTTTTGTAAGCAACGAATAATCTTCGTTAAGATGTTCCCATCGCGTTTGAACCATGCCGATACTGTCGCTGCTGAAATATTTTAAAGTGCTGCGTAAAAAATCTTTCCTGGGAATAAAATCCGCATCGAAAATAGCAACGTACTTTCCTTTGGTGTTTTTCAAACCTTCTTTAAGGGCGCCGGCTTTAAATCCTTCGCGGTTCGTTCTGTGGACATGTTGAATATTGAAACCCAAATCTTGTTTTTGCTTCACAATTTTCTCGACGAGATTAACAGTCTCATCGGTAGAATCATCGAGCACCTGAATTTCCAGTTTTTCTTTCGGATAGTCGATTTGGCATACAGCGTCGACCAATCTTTCAACTACATACATTTCATTATATAACGGCAGCTGGATAGTAACCAGTTCTTCATCCTGGCTTTGCCTTGGTTTCGGAGCGTTCTTTATGTATTTGTAATGGTAATACATCATAATAAAGCCGTGACTTCCGAATACTAGAAGAATAGTGAGTGAAATAATGTATGCGAAAAGAATAATTTCATCAAATAACATTTTTATTAACCCTCTTTAATTACCAATTTGAAACAACTCCTAAAAGGATATCTACAGCAATCTTATCGATTGCAATGTCTATTGCCACTTTTCTAACTGTGGTAATATCTCCCTCCACCCTGTAGTCGCCATAGTCAGAAAAGTTTCTTTCAAACACAATTGTTTTCTTAACCAGATCTCTGTAAACCACCCGCACAGCAATAGTGACTCTTCTTGATGTAACATTCTCGCCTCCGCTCACAACAACTGGCGCATCGCTGAATGAAGTAACGGTTCCGTCCAACATCGAATCGGAATCTGTTTTGCTGCTTACCTGCAAAGTGTTATCGTTAACAAATTTTTGAATCAACTGCTTTGTAAACCTATCGCCAAGATCAAATTCACCCGAACCGCTGCGATCTGCAAAGATTAATATATTAATTGTTTTAAGATGAGCGGGTACCGACGCTCCGGAAAATGAATAGCTGCATGATGTAAAACTAACGAGAGTGTAAAGAAGAAACAAATATTTTATATATCGAAGCATTTTAATTTATCCCGTAATCTTTCAGTTTTCTGTATAAAGTTCTCTCGCTTACGCCGAGAAGTTTCGCGGTTTTTCTTTTATTATGTTTTGTAAATACAAGCGCATTTTGAATCGCTTGTTTTTCAAGTTTATCGAGAGGGGTAACTCCACTTACGCTTTGGGCACCCGATAAGTTTCCGATATCATTTTGATTCCTAGCCGCAAATTCTTTCAGATCCATCAAATCTTTCTTAATCTCTATCAGTGCCCGGTAAATCATCTCGCGGTCTAAAGTTTCGAGGGGGCGATTTATATGAACCGGTAAATTCCTGAAGTCCTCTTCATTAACGCTGGTTGTAAGGAGTTGATTGAAAGAATCCGCATCAAGAATGCCTGTTTTGCTTAATGCCGTTGCAGTTTCCACAACGTTTTTTAATTCGCGAATGTTTCCGGGCCAATTATAATTGATAAGAATTTCTGCGCCGGCTTTTGTAATAGTTGGTTCCGGAATTTGATTGGACTGCGAATAATTTCTTAAAAAGTTTGATGCGAGTTCAATAATGTCTCCGCGTCTGCTGCGTAGCGGTGGAATATTTAAGGTTACGGCTTTTAATCTAAAGTAGAGATCGTTCCGGAATTTTTTTGAATCGACCTCCCTCTGCAAATCTTTATTGGTAGCGGCAATTATTCTTACATCTACTTTTGTAACGGTTTCGCTTCCAATTCTCATGAATTCCTGAGTTTCGAGAACACGGAGAAGTTTAACTTGAGTCGTTAAAGCCATTTCGGCAATTTCATCAAGAAAGAGAGTTCCGCCGTCTGCAATTTCAAAATATCCCTTGCGGTCGTCTATAGCGCCGGTAAACGATCCTTTCTTATGTCCAAAGAGTTCGCTTTCCAACAATCCTTCCGGTATTGCGCCGCAGTTGACGCTTACCAATTCTTTGTTTGCCCGCTTGCTGTAGTTATGAATAGCGCGCGCAAATATTTCTTTGCCTACCCCGCTTTCACCTGTTATCAATACGGAGATATCACTTTGTGCAACCTGCATTGTAATATCGATCAGGTCGCGGATTTCTTTAGATTTGCCAATGATACCGAATTTTTTTTGAAACTCTTCTATTCGCATAAAAATTTGTTAGGTCGAATCCCGACGGGTAAAAATAACGGTTTTTGTGTTATAAATTCATTAATAAAAATTAACCGGGCGGAAATTCCAGTCCATCGTAGCAAACTCTCACATTTTTTTGATTTGCTTTAGAAAGATTTTTATACCAGGATACAATTCTCTTTTCGTCTTTATCGCTTATGTGAGTTAGAAAAAGTTTTGAAACGTTTAATTTTTTAGCAGTCAATAGAATTTGCTCCGGAGTTACATGAGTCGTTTCGGAAATCAAATAATCGATCCGGTGATTTTTGAAGAGTAACAGATCTTCGGCTGAACCGATGTCGGCAGTGTAAAAAATTTGGGTTGAATGAAAATTCAAAAGAAAGCCCGACGAAACGAAATGCTTTGACGGATATTTTTCCAAAATCTTCTTGTGAATGATATGAGAGTTTCTTTCGGGAACGAAAGAAATTGAATCGTTCACTTTATAGTTATAGTTAACTCCAAATTTGAATCCACTTAATACCAATTTGAATCCGAGATTTTCTTCAAATAAGTAGCAGTTGTTCAAAAAGTTCTTCAGAGGTTTTACCAGATTTTTGTGTGTGTAAACTTTCAACAGCCCGGTTCTACTTTCCAGCTTCATTTGAGTAATAAGCGAAGCAATTCCGCTGAAATGATCTGCATGATGATGTGATAGCAATATTGAATCGATGGAGTTTGTTTTAATATTCAATGTTAGCAGAGCTTTCGAAACACCGTCGCCTGTATCGATTAACATACCGGAGTCTTTTGATTTAACAAAGATTGAAGTATGAAAACGTTTCCGGCTTGTTTTTCCGCTGCCGGTGCCGACAAAAGTAATTTTCAAATTGTTCCTTCTATTTTTTAATTAGAACTACTCTGCCTTTGAGATTATATTTTTTTTCTAGCAACGATAGAACTGGTTTAGTATCATCTTCGGAAACAAATTTGCCGACGTTAACAACATTCAAAATACTACCGCCGATTTCTTTTGTCGTAATTTCAGTCAGATAATTTTCTTTGTTGAGACGCTCGCATAAGTCTTTGGCGTTATCAACATTCAAGAAAGCGCCAGCTTGAATGGTAAAGTTGTACATCTTTGTTTCCGCCTGCCGAACAACTTTTTCCTTATCAGTTCCGGTTACCGGTGTTACATTTTTCGACTTTTGCGCCAATGATTCATCAGCATCGGGAATGTTTCTCTCTGCGGATTTAATGTAAGGTGATTTAGGAAAATCTTTTTTTAAACGGGATAAATATTCTTCTGCTTTACTGTAAAAACCAAGCGAATAGTAATATGAAAAAATTCTATACAGCGAAGCATCGGCATATTGAAAGCCTGGAAACTTCTCCACAATAGTTTTATACTTTTCAACTGCCCGATCGCCGTCTTTGGTTAGAACTGCATCTAAAAATAGAACAGAAGGATCATCCGGATTTTTCGATTTCAAATCTTTAAGTATAATTTCTGCTTTCTTCAGATTTCCGTTTTCAATCTGCTGCAGGGCGGAAACGATATCGACCTGTTGCGAAATTAATTGTGACGCTGCAAAGAGTAGTATTGTTAATAATTTCTTCATAGTAATAGCACGCACAGAATATACACCCGCCCCGCATACTGCAATAGTATGTTGCATAATTATATGGGACCTCAGAAAAATTTAGTCTTTTGTTACAGCATAAACCATTTCGACATAATCACCGAATAAGGTTGCAGAAGTTGCGTGGTTAATTTTTACTCTAACGTAATCACCAACTTTGATCTCATCGTGTTTTGGAAATACCGTCACCTTATTCGAATCGGTTCTGCCGGAAAGGAAGTCGTCACTCTTTTTGCTGGGTCCCTCAACCAGAATTATTTCTTCATTGCCGATTTGCTGTTGGTTAATGTCAAAAGAAATTTTTTGCTGAAGTTCTATAATCTCGTTCAACTGTTTTGATTTTGTTTCGTCCGGAACATCATCGTTCATCGCGTAAGCTTTGGTGCCTTCGCGTGGGGAATACTTGAACATGTATGCGCCGTCGTACCTAACCTTACTCATCACATCAAGCGTCATAAGATGATCTTCGACAGACTCGGTCGGAAATCCGGAAATAATGTCTGTAGAGAAGCTAACCGAAGGAATAATTTTTCTTGCGCGTTCGATCAAATCAAGGTAATGTTCGATTGTGTATGTCCTGTTCATCAAATCGAGTATTCTGTTCGATCCGGATTGAACTGGCAGATGAATGTATTTGCAAATGTTCGGATGTTCAGCGATAGTATATAATAGTCTGTCTGATAAATCTTGCGGATGTGACGTTGTAAATCTGAGACGTATTGATCTATCAACAAAAGCAGCGGCAGCAAGAAGATCGGCAAAATCATTTCCATTATCGCTGTACGAATTCACATTTTGACCGAGCAGAGTCACTTCTCTAAATCCTCTTTCGGAAAGTTGTTTGATTTCGGTTACAATCGATTCGAGAGAGCGGCTTCGTTCCCTGCCCCGTGTAAAGGGCACAACGCAAAAGGTACAGAACTTATCGCATCCTCGCATTACAGAGATCCATGCATTTAATCCGTCTTCGCGGTACGGAATTATATCGTCGTATGTTTCGGTTCGCGAGAGTTTAACCCCGATTCCTTTCTCGCCTGCAAAAGCAGTGTCAATGAATTCCGGTAAGCGTCTGTATTCATCGGGACCAACAACAAGATCAACGATTTTTTTTTCTTCGATTAGACTTTTCCTCAGGCGCTCTGCCATGCAGCCAAGTATTCCTATTACCGTGCCGGGATTATTTCGTTTAATTCCTTTTAGATGTTCTAATCTATTATATATTTTCTGCTCTGCATTGTCGCGTATGCTGCATGTATTTAACAGAATTACGCTGGCATCGGCAGTGTTTTCTACCAGTTCGTATCCCTGATGTTTCAGAATGCCCATCACAAGTTCGGTGTCTGCAAAATTCATCTGGCAGCCGTAGGTTTCAATATATATGTTGTTCTTATTCATCGTCTTGTACGCCTCGCAAGTCGAGGCAGAATCTTACCTTGCTCGGTAATTTATACCGTAATCGGGGAACAAAAATTATGCATAATGGTTTTGATTCACAAGGAAAGATTGTAGATAAAGTTTGGCGAGATCAAACAAACCGGTAAAATTAT
>CAZQQC010000088.1:0-12940 GCA_964595365.1 uncultured Melioribacter sp. | reverse complement strand
AACTATTGGTATTAATAATAAGTATTTTCTATTTGTTTTCATTTTTATTTCTCCTCTCTTATAATCCGATTCTAACCCAGAAGTTGACCGTACGAGGAGTTTGAAGAGTTAGGAAGTCAAGACCTCTGCTTAGTGCACGTGAACCATTGGAATTAATTTCAACATCGGGACCCGAATACTTTGTAAATCTTGCTAAATTTCTTACAGTAAAACCTGCAGAAAAATATTTTATATAAGTTATCAATTCAAAGTCACGAAGTATATCAGTAAAATCGTAACTTAAAGTTACTTCACGAATTGTTAAATAATCTGCATCTTCAATATAGTTTCCGCTGTAAGCATAGTCTAACTTAGCATACTTTTCTGCTACAGCTTTGTATTCGGGAGTGCCCGGAGTTAGAGGATTAACATTCGGCGCAACACCGGGGGCAGCAGCAGGCAAACCTAACTGAGCTCTGTAGAGGTTGTAAGTCGGATTATTACCGAAGCGTGAAGAAAATAATTTGGTGTCATTAAATATTTTGAACCTAAGAGCAAATTCGGCAAAAGTATAAAAAGTAAAATTTTTCAAGAATTTGAAATTAATCGTGAATGAACCGGTACTATTCGGAATCGGATTACCGAGATCGACACGATCGGTAGAAGCAATAGAACCAATGTATTTACCATTTGCATCATACTTTGCACCGGTAGAAATCAATGCATAATACTCGCTCCTTGGCAATCCTTCTTTTATAACGTTAACATTGAAACCGTCATATATTGGTTGTGCTCCGCCTAAATTCAGAACTCGATTGTTCTGGTAGTTCCAGATAAGGCTTAAACTCAATGAGTAATCTGCGGATCTTATAGGAGAGTATTGAATCAATGATTCGAACCCCCACGCTTTCGATGACCCGATATTGAAAGGAACAGACGAAGCGGTTTTACCGGTTGAAGGGGCAAGATTCATTCCTACAATTGAATTAACAGCGTTTTGCCAATAGTAAGTAAACTCAACGGAGGTATTGCGCATAATTTCTGCATCAAGTCCAAGTTCAAGTTCTTTTACTCTTTCAGGCTGAATTGCTGAATTCCCAATGTTTGCAAGAACAGCGCCTGCGCCGTAACCACCAGTTTGAGCTGTCCACAACAATGGAATAGGATCTGTTGTTCCCGGTAATATACCACTTTCACCGTAAGCCACTCTAACTTTCAAGAGATTGAGTTCTTCGGGCAATATTCCGAATTTATCTAAACGAACTGCCGCACTGGCTTTTGGGTAAGTAATAACAGGTGCTTGCTTACCGATCGAACTTGCGTAGTCTCTTCTGATACCTAGAGTTAAGAAATACTGTTCCATGTAGTTGAATGAATGTTCTGTGAATAAACCGCCCTGCCTTTCGTCAAGAAAACTTTCACCGTAAGCGGTGATAACCCCGGCAGCTCCCATAGATACAATTAAATCTGATGAGAATTGTTCGCCGGTTACGTTCGATGTGCGAAGCGTACGGTTGAAGAATTGACCACCGGCTGTTGACTTAGCAGTTATGAGACCAAATAAAGTGTAACTATAATTTGCGTTGAAGTCGTAAGTGAACTGCCTGTTGTTTCTGTTGTAGATGGCTCTTTGCCCTTGTCTAATCAATCCGCCGAAATTAATGCCGTACGGAAACAATCTTGTTTCTGTGTAATCGCTGTTATCCATACCGATTCCGCCATTAACTTCTAAGTTTTCGATTGGACGATAATTTACACTTGCAGAACCGATAAACTGATTGATCTGATTCTTATCGGAGAATGTGCGCAAATCTTGTTCGCCAACCCAACCGAAAGACGTTGGCCTTAACAGTGTGTTGCCGAGAAATCCGTATATGATATTGTCGTTATTTGGTCTATACAATGTGTTGTTAATATAATTGGTATTCAATCTGAGTGAAACATTGCTTATCGGAACGGAAGTTAAGTTTACTCTTGCAGATGTTCTGTTCCCTGAGTTTCCGGGCATAATTCCCACTTCATTTCTATTTTCGAAAGAAGCATAATACTTTAGAAACGAGCCGCCACCGGTGGCGCTGAGAACATTTTCGCGAACAGGACCGGTTTGGAATTGTCTGTTAGCGTCATTTGCAGTAATAAAGTCCGAGCTTTTGTATTTGAAGAGTTGTTGATTGTAGCCGTAATTGAATTTGTAATCAATTTTTAAACCTTGTGCTACTCCTGCAGCCAGCTGGCCGCTTTTTGTTGTAATCACAACAACACCGTTGGAACCGTTGGTACCGTACGATGCTGCTGCTGCGGGACCTTTGAGGAATTCAATTTTGTCGATGTCGTTTGGATTAAGATTTGCCAGCATGCTAATACCCTGACCTCCGACACCATAAGCATTCTGTTCGGAGTTGTCGACTCTTGTTCCGTCAATATAAATTGTCGGTTGTCCATCGCCGTTCAAACCACCGCCGCCACGTACAAAGAACCTCCAGCCCGATCCTATGTTACCAGAGGAAGTTGTTAACTGTACACCGGCAACTTTACCACCTACCAACTGCGATAAACTACCGTAAGTATTGATGGTTGAAAGCTCGGATGCCGCAACCCTTGCTACAGAAACTTCAGCTACAGATTTTGAGGTCTTTGAAGCGATACCGGTTACAACTATTTCCTCGTTCTGAAAGATATCTTCAGTGAGTGCAAAGTTGCGTGTTATGTCTTTTCCATCGAGAACGAAAGTAACTGTTTTCTTTTTATAGTTTATAAAAGATGCAGTCAATTCGGCTTCCTGCCCTTTTGCCTGACTAGCCGGTACATCAAAAGAATAGTTACCATCTAGATCTGTGGATGCACCAAGATTGAGAGGTTTGAGCATGACATTTGCCCCGATCAAGGGTTCACCCGTCTTTGCATCGGTGACTCTTCCCTTTATCTTGAAATTACTTTGTCCCACTATTAAGCCGGGCACAATTAATAGGAAGAAAAAAAGTAGTATTAGATTTTTTCTCATATATTCTCCTCGAAGAATTATGATTGTTAAATGAGTTAATTAATAAAGCATATTTTCAAAATCTTGTATGTAACCGATATACATTACTTCCAAGAAATTGGTACACTTTTATATATTTACTTCTATAACTTTTGAGTGATAGGTTGTTTTACAGAACCCTCTGGTTACACTTGGAAACTAATTTTTTCCTGATTGAAAAACAATAGTTTTTTTTTAATGGATGATTGAAATTTACAATACATAAAGATGCGATAAACTTCTTATTCTTATGAAGAATGATGAACAACTATAAACTTCAGATTCAATACGACGGAACAAATTACGCCGGGTGGCAAATGCAAGCCAATGCAGTTTCCATTCAACAAAAAATTGTTGAAGCAATTGAAGTAATAACCAAAGAGACAGTTAATCTAATCGGTTCCGGCAGAACAGATGCGGGCGTGCATGCACTCGGGCAGATTGCAAATTTCAGAACAGAAAAAAAAATTGATATGTACAAATTTTCTTATTCATTAAATTCTATTTTGCCAAACGACATCGCAATAAAATCCGTCGAAAAAGTTGACGAATCATTCCACGCCCGGTTCAATGCGAAGAGCAGAAGTTACATTTACTTGATCGCAAAAGGGAAATCCCCGTTTTATAATTCTTACTCTTATCTCTATCCTCGGATTGCTAAAATTGATTTAAAGAAACTGAATGGACTAAGCAAAATTCTTATAGGGAATTATGACTTTACTTCCTTCTCAAAAAAAAATACGGAGATTGAAAACAAGTTTTGCGAAGTATCGGAAATCCTGTGGAGAGATGGAAAAGATTTGTCAACTTTTTACATTACTGCTAACAGATTTCTTCACGGAATGGCGAGAACAATTGTCGGCACATTGTTGAAGGCGGTTGAAATGGAAAACGGCAGAAATTATCTGCAGGATATTCTTGAAAAGAAAAACAGGAAAGAAGCGGACGAATCCGTTCCTGCTAAAGGTTTATTTTTATTTAAAGTGAGGTATTGAAATGATAGATCTATCAAACATGGTTACAATTATTACCGGGGGCTCGCGCGGAATTGGCGGGGCATGCGTGAGAATGTTTTCAAAGGCAAATTCAAAAGTTTTATTCACATATAAAAAATCGAAAGCTCATTCCGATAAACTTGAAAAGGATCTGGGTAAAAGTGTGAAAGGCTTCCGCGTTGATATGGAATCGGAAAAAGAAATTTTTGAAACGGTTGATAAAACTGCTGAGGAGTTTGGACGGATAGACATTCTTGTTCACAATGCCGGAATATGGAATGACGGTACGCTTGAGAAAATGACGCTCGAGCATTGGAACGAGTTAATCAGAATAAATTTGACTTCAACTTTTCTGTTCTGCAAAGCAGTAACGCCACACATGAAAAAAAATAATTTTGGAAGAATAATTTTAATAACATCAACCGCCGGTCAAAGGGGCGAAGCTTTTCATTCTCATTATGCCGCTTCAAAAGGCGGAATGATTTCATTCACTAAATCTCTCGCGGTAGAATTAGCACCATACAACATCACGGTTAACTCGGTTGCACCCGGCTGGGTTGATACTGAAATGAACAACGAAGTTTTTGCCGATGCTGAGTACAGAGAGAGCATTAGGAAGGGAATACCGGTCGGAAGAATCGCGAGCGCTGAAGATATTGCCGGACCGATCCTGTTTCTCGCTTCCGATCTTGCACGTCACATTAACGGAGAAATACTGAACGTAAACGGCGGAAGCGTTTTGTGCGGATGACGCAGTAGAAAATTATAATGTCGGGAACAACATGCAACATTTACATTGCTTATTCTTTTGATTAGTGTTTACTTAACTTTATATTTGAACAGCAGATGATACCTTCACAAAGAAAGAATTAAAATGGAATTTTTAGCCGGACTTCATCCACGACTTGTTCATTTTCCTATTGCTCTTTTCATTCTTTATTTTTTTCTTGAGGCATCCGGTACCCTGTTGAAAAAAGAATATTTGACGGTGACTGCTTATATTATACTGATCGCAGGAGTTGTAACAGCGTTGTGCGCAGTGCTTACAGGAAATCAAGCTCAGAGTCTGGCAAAGCAATTGCTAAAAAATAATTATGGCAATTTCGTTTCGTCAATCAATTTGCACGGGGAATTTGCAACGATAACACTCTGGTATTTCTCTGCAATTCTGGTTCTCAGAACTTATCTTATATTAAAGAAGAAATTTGATGGTAAGTTGAAATATATTTTTATTCCACTTGGGGCGCTTGGCTGTTATCTAATTTATATTACCGGAATTTATGGCGGCGAGCTTGTATTCAAGCACGGGATAGGAACTAAACTGTTAGGTCATTGATATTCAAATTAAATGAAAAGAATTTTATTACTGATTTTAATTTTTGCTACACCTCTTGCTGCACAATTTAAGTTTGGTGAAGCCAGAGGTTTATTCATGTCTGTTGGAGTCGGGCCCCGTTTTCCAATTGCAGATTTTGCAGATAGCAAAGGCATCGGTGCCGGAGTCGATGTTACAATTTCCTATACAGATAATCAATTTCTCCCTGTGTTCCTTTATACAACTATAGGTTATCAGTATTATCCGGGAAGCCTGGACTTTTACAGAAGAACGGATTACTCATCATTCTCGTGCAACATATTGACGGTTTCGGCTGGAGTCCGCTACTACTTTCCTGCGCTTCTGGAAAATATTGTTTTGCTTATGCCCATTGTAGATGTGGGCGGAAACTTTGGATACATTGAAAATCTTCATGAGTTTAAATTAGGCACTGGTAAACAAAGTTACATTGAAGACCTTAGTAGATTCGGTTTTCAAGTTGGTGCTGGCTTCTCAATGTTTCTTCTTGATGTGATAACTTACTACAACTATTTGCCTTCATATCAATATATTTCTTTCGATCTACGTGTTAATATTCCAATCTTTGTAAAATATTAGTGAGGATGAAATGGAATTTGCGAACATATTGTTTGAAGTCCAGAACAAAATCGCATTCGTAACAATCAACCGACCGGATAAACTGAATGCATTGAACGATGCAACTCTGGATGAACTGGAACAATGTTTCAATTCAATCAAAAAGGATGGGGCAATAAATGTGGCTGTTATAACCGGTAGAGGTGAAAAAGCATTTGTTGCCGGTGCCGACATTTCCGAGTTGCACAACCTTGATGTTGTTTCCGGAAAAACTTTTGCCGAAAAAGGTCAGCAAGTTTTTAATCTGATCGAGAAACTTGGCAAGCCGGTTATTGCTGCTGTTAACGGTTATGCACTTGGAGGAGGATGCGAGCTTGCACTTGCCTGTCATATCAGACTGGCTTCCGAAAGAGCAAAGTTCGGTCAGCCTGAAGTTAACCTTGGAATTATTCCGGGTTACGGCGGTACGCAGCGATTAACCCGGTTGCTGAATTCAGGTATTGCTTCGGAATTGATTTTGACCGGAGATCCGATTGACGCAAATGAAGCTTTCAGAATCGGTCTTGTCAGCAAAGTTTATCCAGCTGAAGAGTTGATGGGAAAGGCTGCCGAGCTTGCTGAAAAAATTTCATCGAAGGGACAGGTTGCAGTACGTATGGCTCTCCGTTCAATTGTTAGCTGCGATGATTTACCAGACTCTGAAGGCCAGAATCTTGAATCGAGTTTATTTTCAATTTGCTGCGGCACGGAAGATTTCAAAGAAGGAACCTTGGCTTTCCTTGAAAAAAGAAAATCAAATTTTAAGAACAGATAACAAATCAAATTTTTTGCTCTGCCGAATATTGTGAAAATAAGAATCATAAAAATTTTGGTTGCTACAGCTGTTGTGTTATTGATTGTCAGCGTCGCTCTCAATTACAAAAAAAAAATAGCCGGCAAAGAACCTGTCAGCGAGCTTTCAATACTCCAGATCGAAAATGTTTTCTTTAAAGTTCTGGATGATTACGGAATCGAAAAGGACTGGATCTCTATCAGGAAAGTTAAACCGGCAGACGAAGATTCTATCCGTGTTCAGTATATTGTTAAACTGCCTGCCGATATGCCCGTGCCATTGATCATAAAAGATATTAACAAGGTTATTGAAAAAGATATAACTGCTTTTGTTTCGGAAGAAAAAAAAATTTATGGTACAACCGAAGTTAGAATTTACACGAATGAAATTCTAAAGCTAAAAGCGATACTTATTCCCGACAAAGAAAACATCCGGAAACGAAACGACCTGTTGTTTATTATAAATGATGTTCTCGATCTCAACGATTCGAATTACAAAAAGTTTCTTAGTATTTATTTCCCAACCTCGGCTTTGGTTACGCCGGGTTTAGGCATTCTGACAAAAATTGATACGCTGAAAAATTATCAGAAGGAATATGCGGTCTTTCTTAGCGATGATATTACAGATTCCGGGTTGAAATTAAACCCCGGATTTCAAAAACAGATTCTACGCGGGTCCATCGGAAATATTATTGCGGATTTCAAGGATGCAAAACTTTACGTGGTTGATGAGAGATCGAAGGTTTTTAAATCATCTATTTATGAATTTGTCCGCAATGAATTTAAGAGACAGGGAATTACTTTGCACCGGCAGTCCGAGTTTATCAATCTTGAAGCTGAAAAAGATTCGATGCTGATTACAAAATTCAGATTTTACTGCAACGACACTACCGGGGTACATCAGAAAGTATTTATTCTCGGTTTTTATGATTTCCAAAAAATTTTTGATGAAATAGAACGGTTTAAAAAGAAAGGGAATAAAATTATTCCTCTTTCAAAAGCTTATTCTGAAAATAAATGATTTAACCCGTTGCGTTAGATGGAGTAATAAAATTTATACGAAAACGGTCCCAGAAGTGTTAAGTAAAGCAACCACACAAAACTAAAACATTTTTTGAGGATGCCGTTCATGTATAATTCTCAACCACGCTATAGCAGCAGAAAAGAGTCTCATGCAGATAAAAATCGGTTAATTAAAAAAATATTTGCTCTCTGATCAAACACTGGGAGAAGAATCATTTGTCATCATTTCAAATAACATATTTTTCTGTGACGACTAAATTAGCCAAGTTTTTGAAGTACACCATAAACCTCATTACCCGGCTTGAAGAAATGTTTTTGTGAGCGGTTATAAACTAGTGTAAAGGAAATTTGTTGTCAATATTAATTATATTTATCAAGAAAAATTTATGTAGTGAAAATGTATCCGCTGGGTTCCAATAAGAATATTATCGTTGTTGGAGGAAACGCTGCAGGTTCTGCTGCCGCTGCAAAGGCAAAGCGCACCACACCCCATGTGGATGTTGTGATGATTGAAGCCGGAGAATTCATTTCCACCGGCACTTGTGAACTGCCTTACGTTCTCAACGGTGAAATAAAAAATTATGAGAACCTGGTCTTTTACAGTCCCGATACATTTGGAGCCGAGAAGGGAGTTAAAGTTCTCACTTCACATCTTGTAAAAAAAATTGATAGAACAAAACGGGTTCTGTTTGTGAGAGACATGAAAGCCGGTCAAGACATTGAGATGAATTACGATAATCTGATACTATGTACAGGCTCGAAAGCGAAAACACTTGCTGCTTTGCCGAACAGCTTGGTTAACTCGTTTACGCTCAAATCGGTTAAAGACGTTATTGCGATTAAGAACTATCTGGAAACCGCACGAGCAAAGAAGGTACTGATTATTGGCGCAGGTTACATCGGACTTGAGACGGCAGACGCACTAGTTGCCGCTGGATGCGAAATTACAATTCTTGAAAAAGAAAATTTGCCGCTACCCGAATTCGAGAATGAAACACGCAATTTGCTTTTCGATCTTCTGAAGCAGAGCAAAATTAATTTCATCGGTGGCGTAAGAGATGTACGGTTCAACCATGATGAGCATGAATTCAAAAGTATGAAGTACGAAGGACGAAACACAGAATATGATATTGTTGTAACAGCAATCGGTTTTGAACCGAACAACGCGCTTGCTGTTTCGGCAAAGCTCGGCTTAGGAAATTTTGGCGGAATAAAAGTTGATCAAAAACTGCGCACAAACGATCCGAATATTTTTGCTGCGGGCGACTGCACGGAAGTCGTTAACCGAATAACCGGCAAGCCGGATTATTTTCCGTTAGCCACATATGCACATCAAAGCGGTCACGTTGCAGGTGCAAATGCTGCTGGTGGAAATGCAGTTGTTCATCCATCCGTGAAAAACATTGCTGTTAGATTGTTAGGCAAATCTTTGGTAACTGTTGGTTTAAGTTCTACCGAGGCGAAGAAACACCGCTTCAATTTCGCTTCAGTGAATTCCGTTACGCCGAATTTGGTCAAAGTAATGCCGCAATCCGAAAACGTTTTCGGAAAAATCATTTTCGACAAAAACAGCAAGCTGATTCTTGGCGCAAATTTTCTGGGGAATAGAGAGGCAGTTGGTTACGGCGACTTGATTTCTTCTTTTATCAATAATAAAATTCGTGCAACGGAATTGGCTAATGTTAATTACAATTATACTCCGCCGATTTCACCGTTCGTAAATATTTTGTCCGTCCTTGGCAGAAAAATTGAGAGAGAGCTTAAATGAAAAATTTCTTTTTGGTTGAGAATCCGTTAGTAAAGCAAGACGTAACTATTTTGAGAGATAAGCATACCGATCCTGCCGGATTCCGTTCGGCGCTCAACAGGGTTTCCTATTCTTTGGCAATTGAAATCTGTAAATCGTTTGAGCTGGATGAATTTCAAGTAGAAACACCGCTTGAAAAAACTAAAGGGTACAAACTTTCAAAACAGATTGTGCTTGTGCCGGTGCTGCGTGCGGGACTGAGTATGGTTAGTTCGTTTCTTGAAATGATTCCGGATGCCAGGGTGGGACACATCGGTCTGCAACGCGATGAAAAAACTTTACAGCCAATCGACTACTATTATAAAACACCGGATAACCTCGGTGCGTCGGTTACAATTCTTCTCGATCCAATGCTTGCAACCGGCGGAAGTGCAGTAGCGTCGTTTAATTCGTTGAAGCAGCAAGGTGCAAAGAAATGCGCGCTGGCAAGTTTAATTTCTGCACCGGAAGGCGTTGCTAAAATGAATGCCGAACATCCCGATATTGCAATCTATACGGCGGCTTTGGATAGACAGCTAAATTCGAATGGGTACATAATGCCGGGACTTGGAGATGCCGGCGATAGAACTTTTGGAACGTTTTGATGTAAAACTTTTAGATTGTATTGTTGTCTAATATTTGAGATTAAGAATTATCATATTGATGTATGTTACCTGAAGCGACAATAAGTGTCAAACATCAACGGATGCTGGATGATCTGCTGAAGATTTGCAGAACGAATCTTCCCGCTGTGAATGAAGAGTTCGTCAAAAAAGCTTTTCAGCTGAGCTATGAATCGCACAAAAACGATTTCCGCGCATCCGGCGAACCATACTTCAATCATCCCTACGAAGTTGCGATGATTATTGCCCGTGAAATTCCGCTAGATGATGTTTCGGTCGTCAGTGCGCTCCTTCACGATGTCGTTGAAGATTCCGATATAGGTTTGGATTTCATCGTTAAGGAGTTCAGTAAAGAAATTGCAGAAATTGTTGACGGCGTTACAAAAATCGGTGGCGTCTTCAAAGGCCAGGAAATTACACAGGCTGAAAATTACCGCAAACTTCTTCTCTCGATGGTGAAAGATGTTCGTGTTATTCTTGTGAAGTTTGCCGACCGACTTCACAATATGCGAACTCTCGAATTTGTTCATCCTCAAAAACAGAGAAGGATTGCCAAAGAGACTTTGGAAATTTATGCGCCTTTCGCCCACCGATTTGGGTTGGCAGTTCTGAAATGGGAGTTGGAAGACCTTGCATTCAAGTACCTCAACAAAGAAGCGTATGATGACATTGCAAAAAAAATTAAGAACACGAGGCGTGAACGGGAAGCGTTTATTTCCAAATTTTCCAAACCTATTATTGAGAAGTTAGGCGAGCTTCATCTCAAATACGAAATAAGCGGAAGGCCAAAACATCTTTACAGCATTTACAGAAAAATGATCATTCAAAACCGTCCCTTCGAAGATATTTACGATCTCCTTGCGCTAAGAATTATTCTCGAAAATAACGATCCGAACGAATGTTATTATGTGCTTGGTGTGATAAACCAGTTGTACAAACCGATTAGCGACCGGTTCAAAGATTTTATTTCGATTCCGAAGAAGAATAATTATCAATCGATTCACACAACTGTGATCGGACCGGAAGGGAAGCTTGTCGAAGTTCAGGTAAGAACCAGAAAGATGCATGAAATTGCAGAAAAAGGAGTTGCGGCGCACTGGAAATACAAAGAGAAACTTGCATCAACAGATAAAGACCTTGAAGAATGGGTTAATTGGGTGAGAGATATTTTCGAAAACGCTTCGAAGGATGAAGCTACAAAAGAAATTCTCGCCAGTTTCAAACTTAATTTATACCAGGATGAAATTTATATTTTCACACCGAAGGGCGATTTGAGGCGGCTTCCGCTCAATTCTACTCCTGTAGATTTTGCGTTCGAGATTCACAGCAATGTCGGTTACCGCTGCATTGGCGCTAAGGTTAACGGTAAAATTGTTCCGCTCGATACGATAATTCACAGCGGCGATCAGGTTGAGATCATCACATCGAAAAATCAACATCCCAACAAAAGCTGGCTTCAGTTTGTACAGACGCACAAAGCTAAGAACAGTATCAGAAAGTATTTGAACAGGGAAGAAGAGAAACTGATTGAAAACGGAAAAGAAATTTGGGAGAAAAAGGTTAAGAAACTCAAACTTTCTTTTTCCAGCGATGAACTTCTTAAGCTTGCAAGGAAATTGAAATTCGATAACAGTAGACTGCTCTTCAAGGCTATTGCTCATGAAAAAGTTAACCTTGATGAGGTCCTAAATCCAACCCCTGAAACCGGGGATAAGGGAGCGCCGGAAGTTGAATTTGAAAAATTTGTTGATGTTGCCCGTACTACTGCAGGCGGTGTTGTTGCAGAAGGTGATCAAAAAGGGTTTGCTTATTCGTACGCTAAATGCTGCAACCCAATTCCCGGCGATCAGGTTATTGGCTATGTTACAATAGGCGAGGGAATAAAAATTCATCGGAAAGACTGCAAGAATTTGATCAACATAGTCAAGACAAACGAAAGCAGACTTGTTCCGGTTTCGTGGCCAAAGACAAACGGTGCATTCTTTGTTGCAGGAATTATAATTCGCGGTGAAGACATGCCCGGCATTTTAAAAGATATTTCGAACAGCATTACAACTTATCAAAACACGAACATTAAATCGGTTAACATCACTACGGGAGATTCGATGTTCAAAGGTACTATTACAGTTTATGTTAAAGATCTGGATCATTTGACGAAATTGATTGACCGTTTGAAAAAGAACCGCGGCATTTATTACGTCGAACGATTTGACGCAGAAAATTTATAATAACTATTAAAATTTATTGAAAGAAGCTAGAATACTTGCCATTGATTTTGGTGAAAAGAGAATCGGTTTAGCTGTTACCGACCCGCTGAATATTTTTGCTTATCCGTTGTTAACGCTTCCAAATGATTCTAAGTTTTGGCAGAATCTTGAAAAAATTATTTCCGGCTATTCGGTTGTTAAGATTGTTCTCGGTTATCCGTTGAAGGAAAGCGGCGATCAATCTTCAAGTTCTCGACTGGTTCTAAAATTTAAAGGTGAATTGGAAAAACGTGTTTCTGTTCCAGTTGACTTAGTTGACGAACGCTATTCTTCCGAAATAGCAAAGCAAAGAATTATCGCATCGGTAAGTTCGAAAAAGAAAAGGCGGAATAAATTGCTGCTTGATAAAAATGCTGCTGCAGTTATTCTGGAAGACTATTTGACCTCGCAGACCGCTAATAATTAAGATGCAGCAAAAATGAATATTAAATTGACATTTTTATCATTATCAACTATTTTGGATCAGTAATAAAATCAATAGGGAGCACATCTATGACACTTGATG
>CAZQQC010000087.1:0-12990 GCA_964595365.1 uncultured Melioribacter sp. | reverse complement strand
GAATTCTTGATGCTTATGAACCCGCAGCAAACAGAATTGCAAATACTGTTGCCGTAAGTTTCGTTCAGGAACGCGAAAGAACCATCAGGCAGCAACAGGAGGCAATTCGTGAACTTTCCACGCCCGTATTACAGGTGCGCGACCGACTTCTTATTCTTCCAATAATTGGTGTAATAGACCCGCAGCGCGCAAGACAATTAACAGAACAATTGCTTAGAGGAATTAGAACTAATCGTGCCAAACTTGTTGTTATTGATATTACAGGTGTTGCGGCAATGGATTCTAATGTTGCAAATCACCTGGTTCAAACGGTAGAAGCTTCGCGTCTTCTAGGTGCCTTGGTAATTGTAACCGGTTTATCACCGGAAATTGCTCAAACGCTTGTTACTATTGGTGTCGATTTAAGTAAGATGAATACTGTGGGTGACTTGCAAGGAGGCATTGAGGAAGCCGAGCGACAGTTAGGTTATAAAGTTATTCCTGTAAGCGAACTTTCAATAGATCAACATGGGGCATAATAGGTGGAAGTACCAATATTAAAACAAAGCGACTATCTTATTGCTACTATACAGGCGGCTCTTACCGATGAAGATTTGCTGAAACTTCATTATGCGCTTGTCGAACAAGTTGGAAAACACCGTTCCAAAGGAGTAATTATTGATGTAACAGCACTTGACATTATGGATTCATTTGCTACGAGAACGTTAAGATCCCTCGTTCATATGGTCAAGTTGAGAGGTGCCGATACGGTTATCTGCGGTATACAACCTGAGGTAGCCTTTACCATGGTTCAACTTGGTTTAACCCTCGAAGGAATCTCCACAGCCCTGGATTTGGAGGAAGGTCTCGCCCTCCTTAATAAAAGTAACATTAAGAAAAGGAAGATATAAGGATGGAAGGCGGTTCCACCATTTCAATAACTTCCGCTTCCGATATTATTGTTGCCAGGGAGCTTGGCAGAAAAATAGGCAAGGAATTAAATTTTTCGCAAACCGATCTAACTATTCTTGCAACTGTTATTTCGGAATTAGCACGAAACATTATTGTCTTTGCTAAACATGGAAATATAATTGTAGAAACAATTAGACATGGTAAAAAAGTTGGAATCGTAATTACTGCGGTAGATAAGGGACCGGGAATTCCAGACATTTTTCTTGCAATGCAAGATGGTTATTCAACCGGAAAGGGGTTGGGTTTGGGGCTACCGGGAGTTCGACGTTTAATGGATGAGTTTGAAATCTTTTCGGAAACCGGGAAAGGAACTAAGGTTTCGGTAAAAAAATGGCTCATGTAACCAGTCAAACAGTTTATCTATCGCGGGTTGCTTATAGTACATCTTCTGTAATTTTCCCCGGTCAAGACGAATCCGGAGATTTATATATGATAAAAGAACTACCGGAGAAAGTAATAATTGGCGTGATAGATGGGATGGGACACGGGCACGAAGCTGCAATTGCCGCAAAGTGTGCCGTCGATACGCTGGAAGCCAACGCCGAATTATCTGTTATCAAATTAGCCAGGCTTTGTCATGAAAGACTAAAAACTACCCGCGGTGCAGTAATGGCTTTAGCTTCCATTAATTATACCGACGACACTCTTACCTGGTTAAGCGTAGGCAACGTCGAAGGGGTGCTCTTACGAGCCGATCCGGAAAGTAAACCTGCTTATGAAAACATTTTTATGTGCCGCGGTGTATTTGGATACCGGCTTTCGCAATTATATGCTACCATAATTCCAATCTCGAAAGGGGATTTATTAATTCTCTCGACAGATGGAATTAGAAGTGATTATTTTTTACGCTTTGTAGCAGACTTGCAATATAATTTCTGGCAGCCTCCTCATACGGAATGGCAGAAAGACGGTTTGGCAAATGAACCCTTAATAAATTCTGAAAAATCGATTTTTTCGAAAGATCACTTTCATCATGATGATTCCTCCTTATTCCAAAAAGGAGCAATGAATATTTCTCCGCAGCAAGTAACCGAATATATTACAAATCGATTTGTAAGAGGATCGGACGACGCACTGGTCACCGCTGTAAAATATCTCGGGAAAGAATAACCGGAGTAGATTATGGAATTGAGTGAAGAATTCTGCAATGAATATATCAATGCAGTAAAAAATTATATTGAGACCGGCGGCGAGACTGCCTTAAACCGTGCTTACGAGCTGGGCAGAAAATCTCTCGAAAGCGGTCAACTTATTCTTGATACTGCCCGCCTCCATTCGGATATCACCCTGAAAATTTTGAATGAGTCCGGCTCAAACATTAGTAAGAAAAATATAATATCATCTGCTACGGCTTTCTTTACAGAATACCTTTCTCCTTTTGTTATGACCTTCAAAGGATTTTTAGATGTAGTTGATAACTTGAAAAGAGAAATTAATGTACGAAAACGCGCAGAAGATGCTTACAGGCAAAGTGTAAATTATTACGAGGCTTTACTTAGAAACGCGCTCGATATAGTTACAGTTCTTGACAAAAGAGGAAATATGCTCTACTACAGTGCATCTGTAGAAAAGGTACTTGGTTATAACGAAAACGAACTGAAAAGCAAAAATGTTTTCTCATATATTCATCCGGACGACGTTGACAGGGTGGTGGAACTTTTTTATAGAGCTGTAGACATACCCGGTTTTACAGCTACAGCAGAATTTCGATTTAGACACAAAAATGGCGATTGGATAATTCTGGAATCGGTCGGTAAGAACCTTCTTGACAACCCGGATATATCTGGTATAATTGTAAATTCACGCGACATAACGGAGAGACGTAACATTGAAGAGATACAAAGAAAATATGAATTCATTGCAAATGCATCGAAAGAATTAATGGGTCTTATAAACAGAGATTATAAATACGAAGCCGTTAACGAAGAATTTTGCTCGGCTTTTTCCAAAGAGAGAGCTGAAATTTTAGGTAAAAGCGTTTCACAAATTTTTGGCAACGATATTTTTAATAAGCTCATAAAAGGAAACATAGATAAGTGTTTTAACGGTTTTGAAATAATTCATGAAGAATGGTTCACGCTTCCTCTACTTGGCAAAAAATATATGGAGATAGCGTACTATCCCTATAAAAATCAAAGTAATAAAGTTACACATGTCGTCTTTGTGAACAGGGATGTTACCGAACGCAAAAAAAGAGAAGATGAAATAAAGAAAAGTCAAATTCAACTTATCGAAGCCCAGCAGATTGCCCACATTGGAAGCTGGGAGTGGACTATAAATACAGACACCATATGGTGCTCGGAAGAACTTTGTAATATTTTCGGGCTGAATACTTCCATTCATGAAATATCACTCAACGAATTTCTTAATTATATTCCTGACAAAGATCGGCAAAGATTTCACGACATATTAAAAAATGCTTTATTAACTACCGACCCGTTCATAACAGAACATGCAATTTTGAAACAAAGAAAAACCCCCAGGATATTTCAAACGAGAGGCAAAGTTGTTTTTGATGATAATAAATTTTCCACAAAAATAATTGGAACCAGTCAGGATATAACTCAACAGGAACTTGCACAGCAGGCAATTAAATCCTCTGAAATAAAATACCGCAGATTATTCGAAACCTCCAAAGAAGGTTTGATATTACTTGACGCAACTACTGGAATTATAAATGATATTAATCCGTTTATTATAGACCTGCTCGGATTTCCAAAAGAGGATTATATTGGCAAAAGACTTTGGGAGATAAAAGCTGTGAATAGAATACCGGAATCCGAACGGGCGTTCAGAGAAATTATAGAGAAAGGATACTCAAGGTACGACGAGCTCGTGCTCAATACGAGTAACAAAAAGATAGTGAAGATTGAGTTTATTAGCATAGTTTATACCGTAAACGACGATAGATTAATTCAATGTCACTTGTGGGATATAACGGAAAGAAAACTATTACTTCAGGAATTAAACCGGCAGGCAAAGCAACGCGCCGAAGATTTGAAAAAATTTACTTATTCGATTCAGAAAGCACACGAAGAAGAACGGCTTCGGATTTCAAGAGAATTGCACGACGATGTGTGCCAGAGGTTAACCGGACTGAAATTTCAAATGAACTTTTTTGAAGATACTTTACGCGAAAAAAAGAAAATTAACAGTACAAAACTGCGATTGTTCAAAAAAGAAATTGACAATCTAATAGATGAGGTACGCGGGATATCGTATAATTTACGTCCGCCTGCTCTCGATCATTTTGGTTTGGTTACAGCTCTTAAGCTATTGTGCACTGAATCAAAAAAAATTTACCCGGGCAAGATTAATTTTATTCCCAATATTCCTACATTTAGGCATTACGACCCGAATGTTGAAATTGCACTTTATAGAATTGGACAGGAGGCGCTGACAAATTGTATCAAACATTCCAAAGCAAAAAAAATAGTGTTGATGATATCTGAAAAAGAAAATGAGATTCTTTTCAGAGTCAAAGATGATGGTCTGGGCTTCAATCTTAACCTATATTATGATCGTTCTAAAAAGGAAAGTTCGCACTTCGGTTTAATAAATATGCGCGAGCGCACCGAACAATTAGGAGGCAATTTTCATATTGAATCGAACACAAAAAAAGGAACCTGCGTAGAAGTATCTATTCCGGCAGGAAGAAAAATAGAAGATGAAAAAAATTAAAATTTTATTTGCTGACGATCATACAATTGTAAGAGACGGGCTTCGGCTTCTTTTCAAAAGTGAACCGCAATTTACAATTGTGGGCGAAGCTTCTAACGGAGTTGAAGCACTTGATCTTGTTGCCAAACATAAACCCGATGTAGCTGTATTAGATATTTCTATGCCGAAGCTTAACGGCATCGAGGCAACAAAAATAATTAAGGATAAGTATCCGGATACAAAAGTTTTAATTCTCACAATACATGAAAATGAAGAATACATCCAGCAGATGATACTTGCCGGTGCCGACGGTTACGTAGTGAAGAATGCAGAGAAAAAAGAAATTTTTGACGGCGTGCGCTCGGTCGCCCAGAACGAAACTTTCTTTTCACCAACCGTTTCAAAAGTGTTGCTCGAAGGATTAATCAAAAGAACGAGGAATAAAGAAACAATTGAAAACGATAATTATAATAAACTGACAAAACGCGAAATGGAAGTTTTTCAACTGATTGCCGAAGGGCTTACAAGCAAGGAGATTTCACAAAAACTTTTCTTAAGTATAAGTACCGTAAACAGTCACAGGATGAATATTATGAAGAAATTGGATATTCATGATATTGCATCTTTTGTAAAGTATGCTATTCAAAAAAAACTAATAGAAATCAAACACTGAGAATTGGCAATTTCTGCGCAGAAGTACTCTTCATTCATCTCAACAATTTAACAGGTATACCGGCAAAAAGACGAATCAATTCATTTAGACGGATAATGATATTAGCTAATAGTGTCAACGATTATCTTCTAATAACATTTAATTAATATTTTCAAAATGATTGCCCCGTTAAAAATCAATAAAACTGTCAATTGAATAATGGGCTTGATATATATAATATTCTGATGTAAGGATTATATGTTATGCCAAAACATAAATCAAATATACCGAAAGCTCTGATAGTGGACGATAATTATAATTTTCGCGAGGGTTATAAAGAATATCTAACCTATCAAACCGATCTTGAAATTGTTGGTGAAGCCAAAAATGGTTTCGAAGCTATAAAAAAAATTAACAAGCTTAAACCCGATATTGTTTTTATGGATATATCAATGCCCGGGATGGATGGATTAACAGCATCGCATCTAATAAAAGAAAAATTTCCCCGGATAAAAATAGTGATTGTTACTATTCACGAGAAATATATATTTAAAGAAATAGCCGGCTCATTGCCTGTTGACGGATTTATAAATAAGTCATCTATTTCTCATGAGCTTCCGAAGACGTTAAAGAAGCTGGACATATATTCGTATACGGCAGTTGAGTAAATAATCTTATTATCGGTCGAAATTTAATTGGCGATTGACTGAATACATGGGCGGTTAGGTTGCAATTTTGATGGAACTACATATACAATGTGACAAATAAATTATGGATTTATAATGAAGGACAATAAAATTCTACAATCGGAGACCTTGAATATTAACCGTACCTTTCCTAAAAACGGGGTAGATTTTATAGGTAATAATTCCCGCATTCGTGAAATCTATTCTGTAATAAATCTTGTAGCAGATTCAACAACGCCGGTTTTAATAACGGGTGAAAGCGGCACAGGTAAAGATGTTGTTGCGCGGTTAATTCATTCGAGAAGCCCGAGGTCTAGCAAGCCGTTTATTGCAATTAATTGCGCAGCGGTTCCAAAAGATGTTTTCGAAAATGAATTGTTCGGCCACGAACAAGGGGCATTCACAGGTGCAATTTCCAAAAAGGCGGGTTACTTCGAAATGGCTAACGGCGGAACCCTATTTCTTGACGAAATTGCCGAAATGGCTCCCGAAACTCAAGCGAAACTTCTTCGGGTAATCGAGAACAAATCTTTCAGGCGGCTCGGCGGCAAGGAAGAATTTTATGTTGACGTTAGAATGCTTGCGGCAACAAATAAAAAAATGGACGACGCAATTAATAGCGGCGAGATGCGTAAAGATTTGTATTACCGTTTCAGCGTAATTGAAATTCATCTGCCGCCTCTGAGAGAACGGAAGGAAGATATTCCTATCCTTGTAGATTATTTCTTGATATCTATGTGCAAACTGCAGAATAAGAACCCGAAAAAATTTTCCGATGCTGCATTTAGTATGATGATTAGGTATAACTGGCCCGGTAATGTAAGGGAGTTAAAAAATGTAATCGAACGTTTGGTAATTATGTGTCCCGAAGAAATAATAACGCCGAACTCACTGCCCGCGAATATAGCCGATTCAAGATTGCACGAAGATACTATTAACATAACCGTTGGTACATCCTTAAAAAATGCGGAAAAGGAAATCATACTCAGAACATTAAATGCGGTTGATAATAATAAATCCAGAGCCGCCAATATGTTAGGTGTAAGTAGAAAAGCGTTATATAATAAATTAGGTAGACTTGACCAGCAATAAAAACCGCCTTGGCTGTTGAACAAACCAAGACGGTTTTAAATAGATGTTCACTTGAGACTATTTTGTCAAAACTATTTTTTTGTCTCAATAAAATTGCCGCTCTTCAAAGTGTAGAAATACACGCCAGAGGCGTATCCGCTTTTTGCAGAACCTCTGCCGGACAATTGATAATTGAGAATTATAAGACCCGGTTTGCTGGAATTGATCTACTAATATTGCTACTTATCCGCCTAACGCATCGTATACTTTCCCGACTTTGAACACAGTTGTTGATGCTATTGATTTCAGTTTTTGAATTAATTATGGAATTCATATATTGCTTAGTGTTAAATGACCCGAACAAAATGAGTAATTAAACATTATGGATTTCAAATCTGAAAAGAACGGGGACGTAGTAATTGTGCATGTTTATTTAACGAGGGCAACGTTAGCAAAAGCGGTTCAGTTCAAAGATTTTGTGAACGAGATCATTCAGACGGAGACAAATAAAATTATTATTGACTTAAGCATTTGTGAATATATAGACTCAACTTTTCTTGGCGCTATGGTTGCGCTTCTTAAAAAAGTAAACATAATGAACGGCGATTTGCGCCTTGTTTATAATAAAGAAATGCCCTCTTTGGTTTTTGTTCTTACAAGAATGGATAAAGTTTTTAAAGTGTTTCCTGTTTTAGAGGAAGCACTGGAAAGTTTTGGACGCGGGAAACCGAAACTTTCGTGGAAGTAAATCAATCTTCCAGATAAGCAACCTTATAAACCTTGTCGTTTTCACGTACTCTTTTTTTGCACTCGAACGTAATTGTGCTACCTTTTTCAGCAGTTTGAAGTTCTAAACCATCATGCATGAAGTAGTTTAGTTGCATTTCAACTACACCGGTTGTGCTACCTATAATATAAATTGAATCGCCGACGGATAAAGTCTCAGCCTCAAGTTTTACGTGTACAACACTGTTCTTTTTGTAAAAGTTTAGCACTCGGCCAACAAAAACTTTGCGAGTTGTCGCGGTACTTCCGTACGTAGTAGCGAAACTTTCGGAATTTGGCTGACCAAAATAAAATCCGTGCGAGAATCCCCTGTTATAAACTTTTTTCAGTTCTTCTACTAATTCGTTTTTGAGTCCGGCGGTTAATTTCTCTTCGAAATACGAGTCGATTGCTCTGCGGTAGACAGAAACAGTTTTTGCGATGTATTCCGGACTTCGCTTCCTTCCTTCAATTTTAAACGCATCGATTCCGGATTCAATTAACCGGTCAATGAATTCAATTGAACACAAATCCTTTGGCGAGAGAACGTAATCTGTACCAAGCTCAAGGGAAAATTTTTCATCCGTATCTACAATTTGGTATTCACGTCGGCAAGGCTGAAGGCACTCGCCGCGGTTTGCGCTTTTCCCGAAGACCTCATGGCTCATAAAACATCTTCCGCTTATAGCAACACACATGGCTCCGTGTACAAATGTTTCGATCTCGATATTAGTTTTGCTTTTTATTTCTTTTATCTTGTCCAACGTGCATTCCCGTGCAAGCACTATTCGTTTTGCACCGAGACGTTCGTAAAAATTTACAGTTGCGGAATTGGATGCCGATGCCTGCGTGCTTATGCAGAATGGCATTTCGTGTTCGATACATTTTTGAATGATTGCCGGATCCCAGCAAATGATCATTTCGACGCCCCGACTTTTGGCTGCGATAATAATGGGATCTAATTCCGCCAGTTCTTCTTCGAACACAATCGTATTTAATGTAAGATGTGCTTTAACATTATGTTGTTTGCAGTACTCAACTATTTCGGGCAGCTCGGTAATATCAAAGTTGTTGGCGGCGGCTCGCATGTTAAGATTTTTCAATCCGAAGTAAACCGCATCGGCACCGGATAAAATTGCTGCATTCAACATTGTCCAGTTTCCAACAGGTACCAATAGTTCGGGTTTTTTTATGCTCTTAGTTACTTTTTTTTCCAATTTACTAACCGGCTTGATGATAACATTAATTAGTGTGCAATAATAATAAAAGTTGCGTAATTATTTAGCTTAAGACTATCTTTCTATATATATTCACTGAAAGATTGATGTTTGAGACGATCCCGTCGATTAATGTAATAAGAACAATAATGATTAATCTCCGACGGTTTGTTGCAAAATTCTGGATGATCTCGAGCACGCGACGAACATGTTTGTCTATATATTTACTCGGGCGAATTTATTATCTTTTAATATTAATTAAGGTTGCTCAATTTATTGATGACGGAAGAATTCGAAAATACTCTTGAAAAAATTTGTAAACTTGCCGGGTGTGAGGCAGGTTGCATTGTTGAAAGTGTGGATAAAGAAAATTTTTCTGTATCTGTGTGTGGTAAGTTAAATAAGAACGAGAAAAATCTTAATGCAATTATAAAGCAAACTGTCGCAGAGAAAGAACAATCAATCGGTCAAATAAAACAATCCCGGGCTTTCAAATCATTTATTGCCCGTTACGATTTCAGTTCATTTTATAAAGAGAAACTGTTCAAAAAAAATAATTTGCGTTACTACTTACTCTTGTTTTCAAAAAACAAATTGCCCGGCGCACAAACCCTCCATAAAAAAATTAGCCCGGTGATTAAAAATCTTGAAAACAATAATTTAGCCGTCAAAGGTATAACGGCTGACATTCCGCAGAAAAATTTTACAGTCAATTCTGAAATCGGTCAAATCCTGCTGGAAACAATTAACACGATCAACACAGTATTGTATTCAACAAATGCCGAGGGTTCGGAGTATAATTACATAACCGAAGCGGCACGAACCATATTTGGTTTTTCTCCAGATGAAATATATAAAGACAAAATCCATGTTTTAAGAACAATAATGCCGGAACATTTTAGAGCTTTCAAAGATTTTATTAAAAAGTTACGCAGCGGCGAGGATGGAGTTATAGAATACAGAATGAAGGATCGTTTTGGAAAGGAACATTGGGTGCGTCATTCCGGAATCCCCATTATTAAGAACAACAAAATAGTTCGCATCGTCGGTGTGATTCAGGATATTACCGAAGAGAAGAAGACGCAAATTCGTTTGCAGCATTCGGAGGAACGATTCAGATTATTGATCGATACGGCGGATGATCTGATATTTGTTCTCGATGGGTTCGGTTATTTTAACATGGTTAACAAAAACGGCGCAACCGCTTTGGGTTATGCACCTGAAGAAATGATAGGAAAACATTTCCTCGAATTCTCCGGCAAAGAAGATGAACCGAAAATTGCAGAAGCATTCAGCAAAATTTTAAGTTCGCAGGGCGTTACAACTTTTGAAGTTAATTTTTCGGATCGGTTCGATAAAAAAGTTACTTTCGAAATTCGTTCGAACCCGATGATTTCAGAAGGGCAGGTTTCGGGAATGCTTGGCATAGGCAGAAATATTTCAGGTAGAAAATTAGACGAACACAAAATTAGAGATCTGAATTCTAAACTTATCGAAGCGAACAGAATAATATCGATCGAGCGGGAAAGAGCCCGCCACAAAATAACCGTCTTGGAAGAACTGAATAAATTAAAAAGTGAATTCATCTCCAATGTTTCGCATGAACTGAGAACGCCGCTTGCATCCATAGTAGGTTTTGCCGAAACAATTTTATCCGACTCCGACCTGCCTCCGGAAACTGTTCATGAATTCAGCCAAATCATTCTATCGGAAGGCAAGAGATTGGCTAAGCTCATTAATGATCTTCTAGATTTTTCGAAGCTTGAATCGGGCGAGGATGCATTAAACAAAGAATCGCTAAATGTTCTCCAGCTTCTGGATGAAGTGGCGAAGGCTTTCGAAAATCAGTTAAACGAGAAAAATCTTGTCCTTTCTAAAGATTATCCTACAAAAGAAATTATTATTAATGCAGATAAAGAGAAACTTGCAAAAGTTTTCGGAAGTTTACTTTCGAATGCAACTAAGTTTACGAATAAAGGTGGAAGAATTTCGGTACTAGTTCAAGATTTCGGAAAGGAAGTTGAAATTGCAATTACCGATACGGGCATTGGCATTCCGGAGAAGGATTTGACAAACCTGTTCCAGAAATTCAGCAAAGTTCAGAGAGTAACAACGCAAATTGGCGGAACCGGCTTTGGATTGGTAACTGTAAAACAAATTGTGGATTTGCATAAGGGATTTATTAAAGTGCGTAGCGAAGTAAACAAAGGCACAACATTTATAATCAGATTACCTAAACATTAATTTTGCCGAGGCAAGTTTGGAAAAACTAATTTTCATTATTGACGACGAAGAGTCTATCCTAAAAATGCTTACTCACTGGGTCAAAAACCAATGGGAGTATAATATTAAAACATTCACAAAAGGAGAGGATGCGCTCAACGCTTTAAACGAGAATCCGGACCTGATTCTTTTAGATATTATGCTACCGGATATTAACGGTAATGAAGTTCTCGGAAAAATTAAACAAAGAGATCAGAATCTGCCGGTCATTATGCTTTCGGCACAGGGCAGCGTAGAAGTTGCCTTGGAATCAATTCGTCTCGGTGCATTCGATTATTTTCCGAAACCAATCGATAAGAATAGGCTTGAACCTGCAATTAGAAATGCTATCAAAAACCATGAGCTTGAAAAAGAACTTGAAAAGTTGAAAGAAAATTTGCAGCGCGAATACAGTTTCGAAAATATTATTTCTGCAGATAAGAAAATGCAAGATGCATTTAAAATGATTTCGAAAGTTCTTGACAACGACATAACGGTTTTGATAACCGGCGAAAGCGGTACGGGAAAAGAATTAATAGCACGGGCAATTCATTTTAACGGGAAAAGAAAAAATGCACCGTTTGTTGTTGTTAACTGTGCTTCAATTCCCCGCGAGCTTCTTGAAAGTGAATTGTTCGGGCACGAGAAGGGATCTTTTACCGGCGCCCATCAAAGAAAAATCGGAAAGTTTGAGCTTGCCAGAGGAGGCACTATTTTCCTGGATGAAATCGGTGAAATGGAAATGTCTCTGCAAGCTAAAATTTTAAGAGTAATTCAACAAAAAGAATTTGAACGCATTGGCGGTAACGAACTTATTAAAACCGATGTGAGAATTATTTCTGCAACTAACCGCGACCTGAAAACCGCTGTGGAGAATAAAAATTTCAGAGAGGATCTTTATTACAGGCTGAATTCATTCCCGGTACATATACCACCGCTTCGCGAACGAAAGAGCGATGTTGTTGTGCTCGTTAATCATTTTGTCGAACATTTCAACCATAAGCTCGGAAAACAAATAAAAGGTGTTGCCAAACAAGCCTTAAAAGCGATTTACGATTATGAATGGCCGGGTAATGTACGCGAGCTTGAAAATACAATTGAAAGATGTATGATTCTGACAGATAAGGAATTTATAGATGTCGACGTGTTGCCGGCAAACATTGCTTTAAGTGCAGGAAATATAAATCTTAGCGCAAGCTCTCTTTTGTTTGGTGACGAATCTCCGGTTATTCCGTTTGAAAAGCTGAAAGAGCACGCAATAAGACACGCATTAAAATCGACTAACGGAAATATTGTGGAAACTGCACGCAAACTGAAAATTGGACGCGCCACTCTTTACCGCCTCATGGATAAATACAAAATTGAATCCCTAAGGAATAATTAATCTTAAATACAAAAAGGTGATGGATGATAATTATTGAAGAAGTTATTGACGATATAGCCGTTGAGATAGTAAACGTAGATAGAGCTACTTTGCATGAAGCAGAAGAACTTAAGCTAAACGTGGGCGAAAGAATGGCGGAAGGCTGCAAAAAAATTATTATCGATCTGACTTCCGTAGAATTTTTGGATTCTACATTTTTAGGTGTTATTGTTAACACGTTAAAGAAAGTTGCAAAATTGAATGGCGATTTAAAATTAGTCGGGTTTAAACCGGCGGTACGTTCTATGTTTGAATTGACAAGACTCTTTAGAGTATTTGAGTCTTATACTAATTTGCAGGACG
>CAZQQC010000086.1:0-13178 GCA_964595365.1 uncultured Melioribacter sp. | reverse complement strand
GCTCAACAGCAAAGAAAAAACGCTTCTTGAAAAAACCAGCCAGGTCGCAGAATACGGCGGATTGACAAAAGTACTTCAAAAAGAACGCAGTACTGCCGAGCAGATAATTGTAAATCTGAAAGAAGAAAAGGATGAACTTAATAAAGAAGTGCTGATTTTGAAAGACGATGCAAACAAACTCAGAATTTATTTGCAGCGCCTTCAATCCGAATCCTCCTCTCTCGAAATAAAAAAGGAATCTCTCGAAAAAGAGATCCGCCAGCTTATCAATCAGACAAACGATAACTATTCCGTTCTAAGCGAACAAAAGCAGAAATTAACAGCCGAGATAGAGGAGAACACGCTCTCGCTCAATGATTTGAAAAATCAAGTTACAATGCTCAAAGAGGAATTGCGATCGTTAAAAATTGAAAAGGCAAATACCGAAACCCGGAAAGAAGAATTTACATCGAAGATATCCGAACTCATTGCGATGGAAAAGAGTTTGAAGTTTAAGATAGCTGAACACGAAAAAAAACTGAACAACGCCGATAAATAAGTTTAATAATATCTTCTGTTTGATTCGACTAAACAGACAGCCCTTATTTGCGGTGAAACTTTTCTGTTTGTAATTGTTAAGAGTTAGAAATTTATGGATTTTACCGCGAAGGGATTAATATGAAAAACCGTTCATTGCAGCTTTCCATTATGCTTTTCTTTCTAATAGTCACTCAATACTCTGCCCAGCAAAACAAAGATTCGCTTGGATATAAATCGAACCCGGCTTACTCTCTTCAAACCGCAATGTACGATATTTATCAAACACGCCGGGCAGATATTGTTATGCTCGGCAATTCGCTGACGCACGGAGCCGCATGGAATGAATTGCTGGGGCGATCGAACGTTGTTGAACGTGGCATAGTAGGCGATCATATACAAGGCTTTGCCGCAAGAATGAATTACGTCTACAAATTAAAACCGCAAATAGTTTTTATCATGGGCGGATTGAACGACATTTACAATTGGGTTCCCGTTGAAGAAATTTTTTCTGTCTATGTAAAAATTATTGAGGGTTTGCTGGCAAGAAAAATAATTCCGGTAATTCAATCTACAACATACGCATCAAAATTCTATGGTAAAGATTTTGGTTTAACTGCAGAATCGAACTATGGAAGAAACAGAGAAGTTGATAAACTTAACAAGCTTCTTTCCGATTACGCAAAACGGAACAATATAGATTGGATCGATCTCATTCCGCATATTTCGACGAAGGACGGCTACTTGCGATCGGAGTTAACTATAGATGGAATACATTTTAAAGCCGCTGCTTACAAAATCTGGGCTGCGGAGGTCGAAAAAATTTTGGCAAAACATAATTGGTAGTTTAGTATCATTACCGTATGGTTGTTAGTGGATAGAATAATTCTATACTGTTTAGACAAATTAATTTTTTACAAATTGATTTGAAAATTTTTTCACATAATTATTTCTATCATATGTAAAAAATCATTACATTTTTGAAGAATAGAAATCAACGGTACGGTACCGGTCGGGTGTTAAAAGTTCTTTATTGGTATTAGATTCTACGCGGTTTAAAAAATAATTTTTTTGCACAATTGAAAGGTTAAATGATAAATGAACAACCAAAACAAAATTAAGCAGCCTGTTCTAATATTGATGATTACGATTGTAATACTCATTTTGTCTTCGCTTATAAACATTAATTATTCCATTGCAGGCATTAACTTGACCACGGTCGATCTGTTTTCCGACATAAAAGATCTGCCGCAGGATAATTTGCAGCTAAACCAATTGCCGCACCGGACAAATCGGGATCATTTACAAAGAAATGTTTTACAGGCATCGTTCGGATTACCTAATTTAAAAATTGTTGCGGACGAAATTTCAAAGCCGGAAAAAGAAATTCCGGAGAACAACACGATTTACGTTACTGTTCAAGGAAGGAAAACGCCAATAACCGGTAACACAAAACAATTAAGTTATTTTTTCGATGCGCTGAAAAACGCAAAATCTAAAGTTGTTCGTGTAGCACATTACGGAGATTCTGCTATCGAAGGCGACTTAATTACTGCGGATATCCGCGAGACACTGCAAAACAAATTCGGTGGAAACGGAGTAGGCTGGTTGGGAATTGTATCGCAAGATATAATGTTCAGAATGACAACGAAACATACATTCTCAAGCAATTGGGAGTCTGCCGCACTTTATACCGGCAATCCTAAAGGTCTTTCCCTTGGAATAAGCGGCGAAGTAAATGTTCCCAAAGGAAATGCGTGGGTTCAGTATCAAACAACAACAGCACACTATTACTTAAAAGACTTCGGTCTTGTAAGGTTATTCTATTCGAACGCAAAAAATTCTCAAATCTATTATTCATTTGATGGCGGTGCAAAGCAAAGTGCAACATTAAAACCGGGGACGGACATTCAAGAACTTGTTTTAAAACCTTCGGGCAGAGCAAAATCGATCAAGATAGAATTCCCAACATCCGACCAGGCATATTTCTACGGCGCAAGTTTAGAAAACGGTCCGGGCATTTATGTCGACAATTTACCTTTGCGCGGCAACACTGGTGTGGATCTCGGTTCGCTAAAACCGGAAGTGCTGAAACAATTCGGGAAATACCTCGATTACAAATTAATCATACTTGAATTCGGACTGAACATTGCCGGTACACGTCAATCCGATTACAGCTGGTACGAAAGAGAAATGGTTAAAGTGATCAATAATTTAAAAGCGGCATTCCCTAACACAAGTTTTCTTATGATCTCTGTGCATGATAAGGCAATGAAAAAAGGTTCCGGTTTTGTAACCGATCCAACAATTCTTACTCTTCTGCAAGCACAAAAAAATATTGCCCAGCAGGCAAATGTTGCAATATGGAGTTTGTTTGATGCAATGGGAGGAGAAAATTCAATGCCGCAGTGGGTCAACTCTAACCCGCCACTGGCATTCAGAGACTACATTCACTTTAACGGACAAGGGGCAAAGAAAATTGCCGATATGCTTACAGACGCTTTATTGTCGTTGTATCGATAATTCATTACGGAAAGATATATGAACGATATCCACACAGACGAATCAAAAACTCTTTGGGAACGATGGCAGAATAATGCGAAGAGAAATCCCGACCGCGATGCCGTTGTTCATTGGGTTGCAGGTGAAGAGCCGTTCCGTTGGACCTACAAAAATCTTGTAGAGACTGCAAAAAAATTTTCGATTAGGGTTGCCGAAGCAGGAATAAAACCGGGCGATGTTTGTGCAATTATTATCCGGCATAACCTTTTCTTCTATCCGCTCTATCTCGGAATATCAAGAGCAGCTGCATTACCCGCTGTGCTTGCATTTCCAAATCCAAGATTGCACCCGGATAAATTCCGCCAGGGATTAGAAGGGATGTCACAACGTTCCGGTCTTAATTACATTCTAACCGAGAGGGAGCTTGAACCAATAATTAGACCGCTAATTGAAAAGCCGGGAAGCACAATTAAAGCAGTTTACTTTCCACTTGAGTGGGACATTTCTTCAGAATTAGATCCTAAAGCCGATGAAAAGCTTGAAGGAATTGCGAAGTCCATCAAAGAAACCGAGCCGATGCTGCTTCAACATTCATCCGGTACAACAGGTTTACAGAAACCGGTCGTTTTGTCTCACCGCGCAATTTTAAATCATGTTGCTAATTTAGGCGGTGCACTTAGGCTGACGGAAAAAGATAAAGTTGCATCATGGCTTCCGCTTTATCACGATTTCGGATTGATCGCATGTTTTCATATTCCTCTTGCTTACGGAATTACAACGGTTCAGATCGATCCGTTTCAGTGGGTGCTTGCGCCGGTTCTTCTTCTTGAAGTTATCTCTAAGGAAAAAGCTTCTATGACTTGTCTTCCCAACTTTGCCTACAATGTTCTTGCAGAAAAAATTGATGAGGAAGAACTTGAAGGAATTTCGCTAGATAGTTTGAGAATTACAGTCAATGCCGCCGAACCGATCCGCCACGATAGTCACAAGAAATTTATAACCAGATTCAAAAAATATGGTCTGAATCCGCTTGCCCTTAGCGGATTGTACGGAATGGCGGAAACAACACTCGGTGTAACGCTCACCGAACCTGGCAAACCGATTTCCGAATTGGCTGTGGATCGAAACGAACTTTCGCACGGCGTAATGAAAATGGCAAATAAAAATTCCGTTATACGCATTTGTGTTTCTTCCGGTAAAGTAATAAATGGCTGCGATGCGCGCGTGGTAGATGAACACAGACAAAATATTTCTGACGGACTTGTTGGAGAAGTTGCCGTTAAATCCATTTCCATGTTCGACGGTTACAGGAACTATCCAGAAAAAACTGCCGAGGTTGTTGAGAACGGTTGGTACTTTTCCGGCGATTACGGTTTTAAATGGAATGACGAATTCTACATCATCGGCAGAAAAAAAGATATTATAATTGTTGCTGGAAAAAATATCTATCCCGAAGATATTGAGGACGTTGTTAACCAGGTAAAAGACGTTGATGCCGGAAGAGTCATTGCATTCGGCGAAGAAGACCCTGATATGGGAACGGAACAGGCAAGCGTTGTTGCAGAAACGAAACTTACTTCGGAAGAAGATAGGAAGAGAATCCGGCTCGATATAATTAAAGCCGGAATGAGTATAGACATGAACATTCACAAAGTGTATCTTGTACCCCAGCGCTGGTTGATCAAAAGTTCATCGGGCAAGCCAAGCAGAAAAGCTAACAAAGAAAGATTAACTGAAAAAACAGATCCACAAGTTTGGAGTAGATAATGATTTCACCCGAATTAAAAAAAGTTATATTAAAAGAATTGAACCTCGACGATTTTGATTTGATCGACGAAACAACTGCACCGCAGGTGCCGGGGTGGGATTCTTTGAACCATGTCAACATTATACTTGCTGTTGAACATTACTTTAATGTAAAATTCAAAAGTTATGAAGTGCTGCGTTTGAAAAATGTCGGCGATCTTCAAAAACTTATTGATTTAAAACTTAGTAAGTAAGTGTAACAAAAACGCAGGTATAACTGATTAAAAGGATTTAGACTGATCTATGTTAATTTATTTAATCCCCGCTTCGGTTTGTTTAGCTAAATGAAACGGGGCAAGCGTTTTATCTGTATGCTATTTATTTTAACAATTAATCAAGCAATTGCCTATGCCACTTAATTTCAGCTTAGATAAACTGTTCTCGATATTAAAGTACAATCCAAATGATCCGTTGATCTTCAGCACAAGCTTGTTTTTGATTCTCTTCACAGTTTTTCTACTCGTTTACAACTTGCTTGCTAAAAACAAATCGGCAAGAATATTTCTTCTAATCTTATTCTCACTTTACTTTTATTACAAAGCCACAGGATTCTATTTTGCAATTCTGATTGTCTCCGCAGTTGCAAATTTTTTATTCGGCAAATGGATTGCTATCACCGAAAATTTTACGAAGAAACGTTTAGTGCTCATACTTGCATTGATTGTGAATCTTGGTCTGCTTGGATATTTCAAGTACACAAATTTTATTATTCAGATTATCAACGGAATCAGCGCAGCGCAAATCGATCCACTAACAATTTTCCTCCCCATCGGAATTTCATTTTACACATTCAAATCTCTTAATTATGTTTTCGATGTTTATTTCGACATGCTGAAACCAACTCACAGCTTGCGCGATTTTTGTCTCTTCGTTTTTTTCTTTCCCAACACTTTAGCAGGACCGATCGACCGCGCCTCGGAATTTCTACCGCAAATAGATCGGGAACCGTTTCTTTCAAAAGAAGATTTGGGAAAGGCAATGTTTCTCATTATTGCCGGATTACTGAAGAAAGTTGTGATTGCAGATTACATCAGCATAAACTTTGTCGATCGCATATTCGATTATCCCCTTCGTTACACCGGCGTGGAAAATCTGCTGGCAATTTACAGCTATGCATTGCAAATCTATTGCGACTTCTCCGGCTACTCCGACATGGCAATAGGAATTGCTCTGCTGCTCGGTTTCCGGTTAATGGACAATTTCAATTCGCCATTTAAAGCTACAAGCATTGCCAATTTTTGGCGGCGATGGCACATTTCACTCTCGTCGTGGCTAAGGGATTACCTGTTCAAACCGATCCAGCTTTCCCTCAGAAGTTTAAGAATGTTCAGCAATATTATAGCAGTTGTAATAACATTTCTTGTTTGCGGTCTATGGCACGGTGCGGGATGGAATTTTATTCTCTGGGGCACTCTGCACGGATTTATGATGGGATTTGCATTGCTGATCTCTAAACCAAGAACCAAACTCTACAACATCCTGAAAATCAACAACACAAGATTTTTAAAATTTTTCCAGATCATTATAACATTTCATCTTGTTGCAATTTCGTTTCTTGTGTTCAGGTCGCCGAACCTTCAAACTGTCTCGGAAATCTTTTCGCAAATATTCAATTTTTTCCATATAGAAGTGTTCACACAATTTGTTAAACGGATGCCTGTAATTTTTGCTTTGATCGTGCTTGGCTATATTTTTCACTTTATGCCGGTTAAAATCGAACACCGTGTGCAGAAAATTCTTTCTAACATGCCGCTTATCGGAAAAGCTCTTCTTCTTGCATTGGCAATCTGGTTCGCAGTTCAATTTAAGTCGGCAGATATACAGCCGTTTATTTATTTCCAGTTTTGATAGAATCTGTGGCAGTCTTTACAAATACAAAACATACCTGCTTTCGCCTGACCGGTGAAAAATTTTTTTCTATGAATCAATCCATAGTGTTTTCAATTATCGCTAGTACCGGGATTTATCTCACTAAATTTTTAGCGCTGTTTCAGATACACACCCTAAATCGCTTGTGAGAGAAAGAAATTAGCGGATCGATGGTTGTCGGAAATTGAATTACAAACTATTCTAAAAAACACTCAAGAAGATTTTCTAAAAGATTTATTCTTTATCGCATTCTATACCGGTATGCGTCTTGGCGAGCCCGTTAACATGAAATGGTGTTGGATTGATATGAAGCAAAATCAAATTACCGTGAAATGTTCGGAAGAGTTTACAACAAAAAGCAAGAAGGAAAGAATTATTCCTATGAATCAATCATTGAAAAATTTATTTGTGAAAAAAATTTCCAAAAATTTTCAGCATCACTAATGATGATTATGTTTTTAGTCGAACAGATGAGATTAAATTGAACGAAGATTTCGTAAGTAAAAAATTTAAAGAAGCAATAAGACTTGCAAAGCTTGATGACAAAATTCACTTTCACACTTTGCGGCATTCTTTCGCTTCGTTGTTGGTTCAGCGCGGAGTTTCGCTTTATGTTCTGAAAGAATTACTTGGTCACGAAGATCTTACAACAACACAGATCTATTCACATCTTCAGCAGCAGAATCTTAAAGGCGCTGTTAATCTTATCTAAAAAGAAAAAAGCATACTCACAATCAACCGTGAGTATGCTCTATTTTTTTAACGAAAAACTTCCTACCCAATCTTAGATTTTCAATCAAACTCGCTTTCTAAGAATAGAAGTATGGCCCTTTCAAAGACTGTCGTCGGGAGCCCATTTTTATTTTTTTGTTAGTATGAATAAAGAACATCTATTAATTTGTGTCCAAGCCCTGCATATCAAAGAAATATTTATAATCTCTATTTAACGCATATAAATCGTTATGCGAGCCACATGCAACAATTTTTCCATTTTCAAGAAAAATTATTTTTCCAACACTTTTTAGTGTTGATAATCTATGAGTAATTATAATTGTAGTTCTTGAGCTAGAAAGCAACTCAATTGCTTCTTTGATATACTGTTCGGATTGAAAATCAATAGATGAAGTAGCTTCATCAAGTATAAGAATTTTAGGATTTCGAAGGAATACACGAGCAATCGAAATCATTTGCTTCTGTCCACCCGAAAGTTGGAAGCCACGCTCGCCCAAAACAGTATTATAGCCGTTTGGTAATGACGAGACAAAATTATTAACAAAAGCCGCTTTAGAAGCTGCCAACATTTCTCTCTCGGTTGCAAGTAAATTGGCATATTTAATATTCTCTGCAATCGTTCCGCTAAAAATATACGGTTCTTGTGGGACAACGCCGGTAATGCCACGGATATCCGTAACATTGAGTTTATTAATATTTATACCATCAATAAAAATATTACCGTTTGTTGGCTTATAAAACTTCAAGAGAAGATTAGCAATTGTTGTTTTACCCGAACCGCTTCTTCCAACCAAGCCAACAACTTCGCCCTGTTCTATTTTCAAGTTAAAATTGTAAAGATGAAACTCACTGTCATGGTCTGTATAATAAAATCCAACGTTTTCAAAACATACTTCCCCCTTTATGCTCTGCTGCTCAATAGAAATTGGTTCAAGTACACATTGATTTTCAGTTTCATTGTCCAGAATTTCATAAATCCGTTCCATCGATACAAGTCCCATTTGAAGGTTAATAAAGTATCCGAAAATTTGAGTAGCGGGACCATATAACATGCCTAAGTATCCAACAAAACCGACTAGTTCACCGACAGTCATTTTTCCGTTTAGAATTAAATAACCTGCATATGAAAAAATAACAACAGGGGAAAGACTCTGTATTAATCCGTTTAACAGCGCAGCATACCTTGATAATAACCAACTTTTTCGTGTAGCATCAATCGCAATTAAAGATTTTTTATTGAATTTTTCTATCTCATATTTTTCTTTGTTATTTGCTTTCACACTGATTAAACCACCTAAAATTTCTTGCAGAAAGCCGCCTATAAGAGCCCATCTCTCTTTTTTTTCTTTGTTAGTTTCACGAATTTTTCTGTTGAATAATTTTTGGCTGATTAAATATAATGGAACAAGTGTGAGAGATATTAATGCAAGTAGGCGATTAATGAGAAAAATAAAAACTATACCAAAGGTTAAACTTACAATGCTTCTCAATATTTCTAAAACCGGCCCTCCAAATATAGAAACTGATTCCTCAATGTCCTGAGTTACACGGGAAATTAAATAGCCTGTTTGTTTATCTCTATAATAATTTATTGGTGCTCTTAAAAGATTATTATAAACTGCTGTCCTAACATCCTGCCCTGAATAAATTTGGAAATTAAACATACTCTTGCTTTGAAAGAAATCAATTATAGATTTTATAAGGATGATGAATAACCAAAGAATGATTAAAAATAAAAATTGTCCAGGTTCCTTTTCGATCAAGGTTTTGTCAACTATTTTCATGCTTATCCACGGTAGAGACAGTGTTAAGATTAAAGATAAAGTCATAAGTAAACTTGAGAAGAGAAAATACCTTTTGTAGGGGATAAAAATTTTTATAAATTTTTTTATTAACGTTTTATGCTTCTCTTCAAAAAAATAACTTAGACTCATCACATCACCTTCTTATTATGATTACAAGAGATCTAAAAACTATAGCTTATACCTATCGTTGGTAAAATGCCAAATAGCTTTTTCTCACGTCTCTCAGGATTTAGACTTTCATCGTAAGAGTAAGCGTACGATAAAATATTTTTCCTATTGAATATATTCAAAATATCCAGGTAGATATTCAATATGTTCTCGGAAAAAGAAAATGATTTGCTTATTCTTAAATCAACTCTTTGATACGCCGGATAATGGGAGGTATTTTTATCGCCAGGCGTCCATCTGTAAATGTTACTTACCGAATCGTAGGCAGTATAATAAGGAGTGTAGGCGTAGCCGCTGCCGTAAAAACCACGCACACTTACATTCCAATTACTACCCAAATTATAACCAATTACTGTTGATAATGTATGTCTTTGATCTGTATACCTCGGATAGTATGGATTATTTCCAATTAATTTTTCTTTAGCCACAAGATAACCATAGCTAAACCACGCATCAAAACCCCCCAACTTTGCTGTAAGCTGGATATCGAAACCTGCTGCATAACCCTCAAAATTATTCTCCTTGTTACCGTAAGCAAGTGTGCCATCGCCGAGACGAATTGTTGGAATTAAGTCAGAGTACTTTTTATAATAGCTCTCTACTTTCAAAGAAACATCTTCCGAAAATTTTTTGTCTAAGCCGATTATATAATGATACGCTTTCTGGTAGGCAGTGTTGTCTTTTGACGGCTCTGTAGATCGCAGTTGCCTGAAAGAAGGCGGAAGATAATAAACGCCCAAGGCGAGCCGTGCTACCAGGTTTGAAGGAAAGGAATACGAGAAACTTAATCTCGGAGAAAGCCTAAACTGTTTGTTCATATCAAGGTAACCAGCTCTTATCCCTGCGTTAACAATCAAGTTTTCTGTTATCTGAAAAATATTCTCAACATATCCATCTGTTCTAAAAGTGCGGGTGTTGATATAGGTAGTGTCATTATACTGTGGGTCGGCCGGATAAGGAATTATAATAGTATCGGGGTAATTATTAATATTATTGTATTGGAATTCTTTTCCATACATGCGGCGGTCGTAATCGTAATAAATATTTCTATACTCAAACCCGCTCTTTAAGTTATAAAAATCGGATAAAGACCAAGCGAGATTTTGTTTTAATGAGAGTGTGCGGATATTTAATTTATCAATTAAATTGGCGTCAAAAGTATATTTTGCCCAGTAGTATGTATATTCGGGGTAAGAGAAATCAGATCTGTTATTTAGTATTTCCCGTTCGTCTTCAGTTTCAGAATACATCGATAAAAAGGTTTGTGTAAAGATTCTATCAGTTAAAATTTTATCATACTTTAATGAGGCAAGAACATTTTGATAAGTAGCATCAATCTCTTTATATTTTAAATCTGTACGATTTCCAGTCGTTAGATTGCCTTTAAACTTTGCCAATATTTTACGGCTTGCTGTTGTCGTTGTAGGGTCTTGATTTGAAAAATCCTTTGACAAAATAATGGTTGCAATAATTTTATCTCTAGGGCTCAACTGATAAAGAAAAGAACCGGTAACATCATAATAAGAAAAACGAATTTCGTTTGGCACCTTTGTCAAACGCATTAAATAATCAAAGTAGCTCTGCCTTACACCAAGCATGAAACTGCTGCTTGAATCAATAGGACCTTGATAATTTGCCGATAAATCAACAAGACTTAAATCTGCTTTTCCCGAATATTTTTTACGGACAGTGTTATCATAATCAACGCTCATAACTGAACTAAGCGCATTGCCATATTCAGCGCTGTAGCCGCCCGCACTAAAATCGATATTCTTCACAAAATCTATATTAAAGATTCCAACGCTAGCCATCGAGATAGCTTTTAAATGAAACGGATTATAAACCTCAACGCCATTTATCAGTATAAGATTTTCATCATAGGAGCCTCCTCTTACATTAACTTTAGCACTCGCTTCATTGTTTGCGCTAACCCCCGGTAATAACTGAACCGATCTAAGTGCATCTTTGGTAAGCCCAGCAAAATTTTTGATTTGCTCATCCTGCAAAGACATTGTGCTGATTTGATCTCTCTTTTTAGAATAGACACTAACTTCCTGAAGGAGATAATTAATTGGAGTAAGTTTAATGAAAAGCGTCTTATCGTTTGTACTAATGTAAACTCGTTCGGTTTTATAGCCAATATAAGATATTGTAAAAGTGTAATTGTTCGACGGCAATGAAAATACGAATTCTCCGTTCTTATCAGTTGCAGCACTCCTATTTGTATTCACAACGGAAACATTAGCGAAGGGTAAAATATCGCCGTTGACGGCATCAACCACCTTACCTTTTATTTCCAAACTTTGGGCATTTTTAATGGAACAAACGAATAGTAATAAAATTAAAAGCCAATGAAGTCTCATAATAAATTATTCCTGTTTTATAAATTTCTATTATCTGTCTTTACGTGATCACTTGCGCTTTCAGATAATTTCTAAAAAATAACAAGTTTCTCTATCATAGAATGTATTATAAAGTACACGTAAACCAAACCGGTTAGCGCTTTCTCACTTTGGTGTTGCGGAAAAACTTTAGTCCTTCTTTTCTCTTCTTCAAATGCTCTCTCTATTAAGTTTGTTGTCCGAATAAAATGTCTGTGTTCTGCCGGGAACTTCAAATGGGTCAAGCAAGCCTCCATGTCTTCATTAAAACTTTTTATCATTGACGGATATTGATTTATGTACTTCTCTATTAAGTTGCTCGATAGTTGTTTGGCTTGGTCATAATCATCGGCATAGTATATTTCTTTGACTTCCTTTATTACTTCTTTTTGTTTATCCCAGGGAAGTTTTACCGTAAGATTTCTCATCTTGTGGGCTATGCATCTTTGACGATGCGCTTTTGGGAAGCTTCTTATGATTGCTTGTTTGGCTCCTTTGGATCCGTCGGCTATTACGAGTAACGGCTGTCTTAGTCCACGGCTGAGCATGTCCTCAAAAAACATTTCCCATGCTGTTTGACTCTCACTCTGAACCGGCATTATGCTTATTAACTTCTTCGTCCCATCGGCTAGTATTCCCCAGCAGCATAACAACGCTTGATTGTTTGTATAGTGGCGTACTCCTTCATATACTCCATCGACAAATAAATATATTACATCAAAACTAGATATGTCCCTTTGGCTAAATTCTTCGTATTCCTTTTGTAGTTTTTCATTGAGTTTACTTACAGTACTCTTCGACAGTAATTTCTTACCTTCGGCATCAATAAATGTCTCTTCTATATCCCAGGTCGATAACCCTCTTACGTACATCTCCAAACTCAATCGTTTTACGTTTTCCTCCAATACTTCTATTCGTTCTAGTATCTGGCTCGTAAATTCTTCACTGCTGTCTCTGACTCGTTGACTTCGGAGATTGAGTTTTCCTTCACTCGTTTTTATTTGACTATCATAGTACCCATTACGGTATCCTGGATTGGTTGATTGGTCGCTTTGGCGTTCGTACCAATCTCTTCCTAAAAAATCTGTTACCTCTCCTTCTAGGGCTTCTTGAAGTATTTTTTCCATTCCTACTTTCATCAAATCCTTAAATGCAATTACTCCTTCTGTTCCTAATAATTCCGATAGTTGTTTGGTTTTAATCTCTGATGGTTTTACTTTTGCCGTCATGGTGCTGTCTCCTTTGATTGTTTTGTTTTTTGGTCATTACAAAATTAATCTCTGGCGGCTGCACCTTCTTTTTTATTTTTACACAAATTTACGGACGTTATCCGGCGTTATCACAATCTCTTTGATACGCCTAACTTTTGTCTAATCGATGCACGAATATGGTCTATAGT
>CAZQQC010000085.1:0-13354 GCA_964595365.1 uncultured Melioribacter sp. | reverse complement strand
AAAGACTTGTCAACTAAACATATATATCGGTTTATATTATAAATACACACACAAAACTAAATAGGAGTTAAAATGAAAACAGATTCAAGACTTTCATGTTTTAGAAGAGCCCTTCTTATTGTTTTTTTCTTCTCGGCAGTTTTAACTCACGCACAAACCGTTTCAGGTTTTTCATCTATGAAAAGTTCGCCTGTAGCAGGCTCCGGTACTAATTGGCTTATTGGCGGTAGAATAGGTCTTGCAATAGGCAGCGGTTTCGGTGGATCTGCAGTAGGTTTAGCTATTGGGCCCATGGCAGAAATATTGTTCAACAAGAACATGGCTGTAGGCACGGAATTAAATATTAATACCTTCGAGGGAACACCAATTGAATGGGCAGATTATTTTAAATACTATTTTGATATACCCGGTTCAACCGTTAAACCGTATGCAAATGCCGGAGTTAGTTTATGGTTTGTAACCAACGGACCATATTTTGCATTCAGGTTCGGAGGTGGTGCCAATTTCAAAGTAGCGAATAATCTTTACATTCCTGCCGACCTGCAAATTGGTCCTATTTTCTACAGCACCAAGACCACAGGATTCGACCCGTACACTTACCAGATTACTACAACTTCCAGCACAAAAACAATATTCTATATTGGTATAACAACCGGTATTAGGTACGAACTTCCATAAAACCACAAACCAAAAACTAATCGAGAGGCTATAATATGAAAAAAACATTTGTACCGATTTTATTGGCATTGTTGATTGTTTTATCCGGCAGCATTCAGGCTCAGACCACAGTAAGTGTCGGCGCAAGAGCCGGGTTAAATATTGCCAATTTTTCTTATGACCCTGATTTACAAAACGGAGTTACTAAATCATCACGAACAGGATTCAAATTTGGCGGGGCTTTGCAAATTGGATTTGTTCCAATGTTTGCTCTTCAAGTTGAACCAATGTTTGCAACAGGCGGAAGTGAAATAAGCGGTCCTGGTGGAAAAGCCACTTTTAAAACATCTTTTATAGAAATTCCTGTCCTTCTAAAATTTAACATCCCTGTTGCAGGATCGGTAACTCCTTACGCTTTTGTAGGTCCCAACATTGCTTTTATAACGTCATCCAAAGAGTTGATTGAAATGACCGGGATTTCTTCTTTTGAAGCAGATTATTAAGGATCAAACTTCATCGATTAATTTTGCGCTGGATTTTGGTGCAGGCGCTGGATTTAAGGTGACTCCTTTAACAACAATCCTTTTTGATGTCCGTTATTCGCTGGGTTTAGCTAACATGCTGAACGATAAGGGCAAACAAAGTACCGATTTAAATTCAATTAAAAGCACCGGATTCCAAATTCTTGCCGGTGTTTTGTTCGGGTTAAATTAAGAAAAAAATAAATAACTGATTTACGCGCAAGGTTTGAGCTAGGCAAACTAATTTTTGCTGTCTTAGAGAATGTGTTCTGCGGTGATATTTTTCAACCGGTTGTGTGAATTAAAAAGGAGAAGTTTAAATTTGTATACAAAAGTGATTATTCAATAATTGATCTGTGAAAATCATAAAGAACTTGTTAAACTGGCAATCAGGTCGGTGTTCCATTTTTAAATTAAAAAATTACTTTTGTCGCCTCCCAAAATAATTCACACAACGGGCTTTTTTATTGTAGTTCAAACCTTGCGGAAGGGGAGTGAGATAACACAAGCAATAAGCCTACACATCATCTACAAAAACACAAGGCGTCACGTCATTCGGATTAAAAGAGATGGTAGAAAAGAAAAAATTCTTGTTAAGATAGATGATAGTTTGTACGTCGCTTATGAAAAATATGCCGCAGATAAACTAATAGAAACATTAATGGACAAATCGAGTACATCTTTAAAAGATGTTTTGCAAAAAGCCGGAAGGTTGAAAGACCCAATCACAAACGACAGCCAAAACAATAGCACAGAGAATCAACAATAAATAAAAGTAGGTTTGAAAATGAAAAAGTTAGCAGTAATTCTTTTGTTGTTAGTCATAACGGCTCAAGCTTTTGGACAGGAGCGGGAGGCGAAAAATTTTACGGGTTACTGGGAAGGCAAGCTTAAAATATCTGCCATTTCATTGCGGTTTGTGCTGAAAATTTTTAAAAATGCAGACGGCACTAACGGCGCTTTGCTCGATAGTCCCGATCAGAATACAAATAATATTCCGGTCGGCTCTGTTACTTTAACCGATGACAGCTTAAAATTTGACGTGCCGACTAAAAAAGGAAATTATTATGGAAAGATTCAGAAAGACAGCATGATTGCTATTGGAAAATGGAACCAGGCTCAAATGTCTCTTCCGTTAAATTTGAAAAAAGTTGAAAAGCCGACCGAGCTAAAAAGACCGCAAACACCACATGCACCGTTTCCTTACAAAACAGAAGATATTGTGTTTGACAACCCGGCAGCAAATATTAAATTGGCGGGTACGTTGACAATTCCTAATGGTGAAGGAAAATTTCCGGCGGCAGTGATGGTCACAGGTTCCGGAGCGCAGGATCGAGACGAAACAATTTTCAACCATAAACCATTTTTAGTTATTGCCGATTACTTAACGCTAAATGGAATTGCAGTACTTCGTTATGATGACCGCGGTGTTGCAAAATCGAAAGGAAATTTTGCAAGCGCAACTACAGCCGATTTTACAACCGATGCAATCTCTGCCGTTGAGTATCTTAAAACCCGCAGCGAGATCGACGGCAAGAAAATTGGAATCATCGGTCACAGCGAAGGTGGAATGATTGCGCCCATGGCTGCTGCGAATACCGACAATGTCGCCTTCATTGTTTTGCTGGCAGGACCGGGATTAACCGGCAAGGATCTTCTCGTACTTCAAACCGGGCTGATTTTGAAAGCTGAAGGAACCGATCAAGAAAAATTGGATAAGAGTATTAAGTTTAGCAAAGAAGCTTTTGAGATTGTTGTAAGCTCGCCGGATAGTTTAACCGCATACAAAAAATTAGAAGAAATGTATGCAAAGTATTTTGAAAGCTTGCCCGATTCCGAAAAGAAAAATTACGGAAACAGCGAGGCAATGTTCAAGCAAAACGTGAAGACTTTATTGAGTCCCTGGTTTAGATTTTTCCTTAAGTACGATCCAAAACCGGTTTTAGAAAATGTGCATATCCCTGTTCTTGCATTGAATGGCGAAAAAGATTTGCAAGTTCCTCCGAAAGAAGATTTAAAGGGAGTTGAAGAAGCTCTGAAAAATGGGAGAAATAAAAATTTCAAAACAGTTGAGCTGCCGGGATTAAATCATCTATTCCAACACGCAAAAACCGGAGCACCAGCTGAATACGGAACAATTGAAGAGACTTTTGCGCCGGAAGCTTTGAAGATTATTGGTGACTGGATTAAAGAAGTAACGAAATAATTTTTTCTTAACGCGTTGTCAAAGTAGTTCATTAATGTTGGAACACTGATAACAAAGATATAACGGAATTTCCCTGACGAAAGACAGGTTTCCACAAATTTATCGTTAAATTCTTTTGAAGCAACTTCTGGTCGTCAGCAAAACGTTAGTGTTTCATTCCGCCCATTGCCGGCATATCTTGAACTACGGCTTTTACTTTTATTTTTCCGGAATGTTTAAATCTCAGAACTGCTTCTAATGGACTGCCCAATTTAAAATCTTTGTGAACATCAAGAATCATCACATGAAGACTGACCGGTTTAAATTTTACTTTTGATTTAGGTGCCACAGCAACAAAATCTATTGGACGCATTCCTACCTTGTTGTTGTCTTTCTTATAGGTTTCATGAATTTGAACAATGTCTGCAAGTTTGAATTCTACAGCAACCAACGTGTCAGCTTTTGATCCATTATTCTCAATAGTAAAGAAGAGTGCACTGTTTGCACCTCTTGCGGCGGGACGAGCCCATACATCTTTAATTTCTAATTTAGATTGTCCAACAGCGAGGTTGGAAAAGATTACAAACAGAACCAAAAATTTTATTTTCACCTTTAACTCCATTGTGGTTTTACATTAACTGTTTAATGTCATTTACAATTTCGTCTATGTTAATTTTGCTGCCAATATAATTTTTTCTTATCCGTCCCCCTGTATCAATCAAAGAGATTCTATCTGTATGTATATAATAATAAATTTTTTTCCCATCTTTGAAAACGGTTGAATCGTTTCGGACAGCAATAACGTTTGCCCGATGTATCAAAGAATCGGTTACAGATTTCTTTCCTGTTAAAAATGTCCAGTTGTTAAGATCAAGATTTCGAACCGCGGCAAACTTATTTAGAACGCCGGGGATATCGTTGTTTGGATCAAAACTTAGAGAGACAAATTCAACATTTTTAATTTTTTCTTTTTCTAGCCGCTCTTGAATCTGCCGCATGTTGTTTGTGCTAAGCGGACAAATATCTGGGCAGTTGGTGAAAATGAAATTCATTACAACCAGTTTACCTTTGACAAAATCGGGGAAGACAACCTGTTCGTTTCTTTGAGTTACAAGGTTATAATGCTGACTCGAGAAATCTTCAACGACAGGAAGTTTTTGACCGCAACCTATTAATGTCAGAAATACTAAAACAAAAAGTAAAACTGTGCTTTTCATAACATATCCTATCTGCAAAACAACATAACCGAAAGAAAAGTTTTGTATTTTTAACCCATCGAAAAATAAAATGTTCTTAATGGATATATGGTTAAGACAAAAATTACAGGAAAAATATTTCTGTTCTCTCTTCTCATTTTCAACTTCACTGCTCTTGGGCAAAATTATATTCGGGTGATGAGCTACAATTTGGAGAATTATCCCAACGGGCATGATGCTGACTTTGCAAAGGTCATTAACCAAATAAACCCGGATATAATTGTAGTTGTTGAAATGTTATCCCGTGAGGGCGTAAATCAATTTCTAAATAATGCACTAACCGCCGAATATCATTCCGCGCCTGTAAATATTCACAACGACGGCTTGATGCCGTATAATGATTGTGCATTCTATTTTAAATATTCTGTTCTTACCCTTATTCAAACAACAGAGATTTCAGCCGATACCCGGGTTATAAGCGAATTTAAAATGGTGCACAATACAACCAAAGACACATTGATAATCTTTGGTGTTCATTTTAAAGCTTACCCCGAAGATTCTACACGAAGAGCAAATGCTGTAACCTCTCTCAGAAATAGAACTACTCGGTTAAACAACAAAATAAATTATTTGATTTGCGGGGACTTTAATATTTTTTCATCGACAGAGACAGCATTTAAAAAATTATTGGATAAATCTTCACCGGGATATTTTATTGATATTTTGAATATCTCCGGTAACTGGAACAGAAATCCTCAGTTTGCATCGGCGTGTACCTGGTCGACCCGCGGCGGAATAAATACACGTCTTGATATGATTCTAATATCCCCGGCTTTGATTGATCCGGGTGGAATTGATTATGTAAAAGAGTCATTCAAAATTTTTGGCAACGACGGAAATCATTTCTATAGTGATGTAAATAGTGGATCGAATTCATGGTTTCCCAATAATCCTGCTGTTGGTACATCTCTTAAAAATGCATCCGACCATCTCCCAGTATATGCCGACTTAAACTTCAGTGTCACAACTATTATAAAAGAAAACAAAGTTGTGCCGCTTCAATTCGAACTGAGCCAGAATTATCCTAATCCCTTCAATCCAACGACAATCATAAATTACCGGCTTTCGGCAGGCAGTCATGTCACGCTAAAAGTTTATGATTTGCTTGGAAGAGAAATTGCAACGTTAGTGAGCGAATATCAAAACACCGGCGATCATCATTTTCAATTCTCAAACTCCGGCGGGCAGGTTCGCAATTATGATTTGCCTTCCGGTGTTTATTTCTACCGTTTAACCGCCGGTGATTACTCGTCAACGAAAAAGATGGTTGTCTTAAAATAGTGTCGTCAACATCAAATATATTGTTACCGGGAATGGGTAAACAATTAGATTTTCTCCGAAAGAATGTGTTGGCACCGTTTAACTGTGTTTTGATAATTGGATCCGGCTGTGAAAAGATAGCGAAGCAATTATCAAAATATTATTTCTGTAATGTTGAACTGATATTGGAAGATTACGAATCATTCTTAAAATCGAACCTTGCTTTGAATGACGACGAAAAAGTCAAACCTAATTTGATGAGTTATGAAACGACCGACTTTGGTATGTCATATTTCGATTTAGTTTATGCCCAGGCTTCCGTCTCTTTTACCAATAGAAATAAAATAATTAAGGAAATAAATAGAATTTTACGCCCCGGTGGATTTTTTTGTGTTGGGGAAATCGTCTCACTCAAAAAAGAAATTCCCCCCTTTATAAAAGATATTTTTGATTCTTCAAACATTAAACCTCTTTTCATAGAGGACCTCGACAGGTATTATGAAGAAAGAAAATTCAAAATAATTGCAAAACAAGATTTCTCCGACACACTTAAAAATTATTATTCCCAAACCGTCTCGCTTTTTAGAGGAACAAAAGAAAATTTAAGCGACATGGAGAAAAGTTATTACAAAAAGCTCCTCAACAAGGTTAACCACGAATCAAATGTTTACCTGAAACTTGGCGGCGACAAATATATTGGTTTTGTCTCGCTGCTAATGCAAAAAGGTGGGTATTGAAAAAAGGAGATCTGCTTGAACTGGACATTACCGGTTATGCTTTTGAAGGAAAGGGTGTTGCAAAAATTTTTAAGGATGCACCGGCAGCCGAGCTAAAAAAGTTTGTGGTTTTTGTAAACGGCACATACCCGGGCGATAAAGTCGTGGCTCTGATAACTAAAATCAGAAAGTCTTATGCCGAAGCAAAAGTAAAAAGTTTTCTAACCCGCTCGTCTCTCAGAATTGATCCGAAGTGTAAATACTTTGGTGTCTGCGGCGGATGCAAAGCCCAGGATCTGAATTATGAAAGCCAGGTAAAGTTCAAAGAAGAACAGGTGAAAGATATTTTTGAGCGTTTAGGCGGGCTGGAAAAATTTGAAGTTCTACCAATTGAACCGTCCGAGAAGACATTTTTCTACCGCAACAAAATGGAGTTTTCGTTTGCAGAAAAAAGATGGTTGACCAACGATGAAATCAATTCGATGCAGGAAGTTGCCGACAAAGATTTTGCCCTGGGTTTTCACGTTCCTGGAATTTTTGATAAAGTATTGAATATTGATGAATGCTGGCTACAATCCGATTTAAGCAATCGTATCCTAAACTTCACACATGAATTTTCCAGGAGACACAAGATTATTCCCTATTCCAGTCAAGAACACACCGGTTTTTTGCGAAACCTGGTAATTAAACAGTCCTTTACGACAAATGATTTTATGGTAAATCTTGTTGTTTCCGGAGAGAATGAACGATTGTTCACAAAATTTAAAAATGAATTGCTGGCTCTTTTACCAGAGGTTACTACTATTGTTTTCAATGTGAACAAGAAACTCTCGCAAGTTGCTTACGGTGATTATGAAATTGTAGCACATGGACCGGGTTTCATTTATGATTTGATTGGTAATTGCAAATTTAGAATTAGCTCAAATTCGTTTTTTCAGACAAACTCTTTCCAGGCATTAAAGCTCTACACAATTGCAAAAGACTTTGCAGAATTTAACGGCAACGAGATTGTTTACGATCTTTACTCCGGCGCCGGTACAATCCCTATTTTTATTTCTAAGAGCGTAAAACAAATTTTCGGTTTCGAAAGCGTTACACCGGCGATCGATGATGCAATGGTGAACATTCAACTAAATGACATTCGCAATTTCCAACCTATTCTTGCCGATCTTAATAAATCATTTTTTCCGGTGATACATGAAAAAAATCTTCCAGAGCCGGATATAATTATTACCGATCCGCCCCGAAACGGAATGAATCCTAAAACTGTGAAAGATATTCTCGAGCTTAGCCCTGAGAAAATTATTTATATCAGCTGCAATCCCGCAACCCAGGCGCGGGATATTAAGTTGCTGTGCGATGGCGGTTACAGACTAATTAAAATCAAGCCGGTCGATATGTTTCCACACACGTATCATATCGAAAATATTGCTCTACTCAATCGCAATTCAGCCTTGATGGTTTAGTCATTTATTCCGGCTGGTTCATAATAATAACCAAATTCAAAGTGAGACAATCTTTTTACGGATACGTATTGAATTCCATACGAAAACGTATTCTTGTTTTGGCACATCAATTGACTTTTTCTAATCAACTATAAGCACCCGAATATGGAAAGCAAAACCCTCTAAAAGCTTTCTCGATGGCGGCGGCAATTTTGGTGAACGGTACTTCGGCTGGGCTGTTCACTGGGATTTCCGCCCTGTTGCTTTAAAGCCTTCTTAACCGATTTCTTTGGTTATTACTTTCAAAATCTTTAATTTTGCACACTTTCAAATAGGATAGGTTACTAATGAAGCGCACTTTTCAACCAAGCAAAACAAAGAGAAAAAATAAACACGGTTTCAGAGAAAGAATGGCTACAAAGAACGGTCGTAAAGTTCTGGCTCGTAGAAGGGCTAAAGGAAGAAAAAAATTAACAGTCAGCGACGAACGTTAATTCTCCATCGGCACAACGGTTTTTGTATTGATTGCTCTTTCAAACTATAACGTTTTTGTTAACACCTCGCTGCAAACTGCGAGGAGGTTTAATTGAAGCGGTTTGGTCTTTCTTCTAAAGAAAGAATCAAAAGCAAAAAAGATTTCGAATTAATTTATTCTGAAGGAGAAATTTTATTTTCTTCTTCAAATAAACTCAAAGCTGCTATATTGATTCGGAACGAAAAAAAAGAAGCTGTGTTGAAGGCAGCTTTTGCTGTTTCAAGAAAAAACGGAAATGCCGTTTGGAGAAATCGTGTTAAGAGATTGCTTAGAGAATCGTTCCGTATTAATAAAGAAATGCTGAGAACGGAAATTGATTTGCAAAAGAAATTCTTGTTGATTGTTTTTTCTCCCAATTCGATAAATCAGATGAATTACAAAAAAATTTTTTTGAAAGATATTATGAACGATGTTATTGATTTGTTGAACCAGATTAAAGCGAAGTTGTGATGCGGTTTGTTTTCGTAAAACTTATAAACCTTTATCAAAAACTTATTTCGCCTATGTTTCTTCCCTCTTGCCGCTTTTATCCAACGTGTTCCGAATATGCCGTACAGGCAATAACAAAACACGGCACAATAAAAGGCGGTGTAAAAGCCGTATGGCGAATTTTAAGATGCAATCCGTTTAACAAAGGCGGATTCGATCCGGTCGATTAATTAAGGAATTTTAAATGGATAAAAATACTTCTCTTGCATTTGTCTTAATAGGCTTAATACTGATTGTATGGCTTTACTTTAATTCACCAACTCAGGTTCCGAAACAACAAAAAAACAAAGCCGACACAACTGTTATTGCAAAGAAAGATACTACCGCAGCCAAACTGCCTTTGCAAAAAGAAATTCAGCAGCAAACCGAAAAAGAAGTTTCCACGCTTGGTGGAAAGGAACTTCCAGAACAAATTATCACAGTTGAAACCGACCTGGCAAGAATAGAGCTGACTACAAAAGGCGCGCGAATCAGAAGATACTTTTTGAACGAATACAAAACATGGTATCACAACGAAATTGAACCCAAAGACACAAATTTTTACAACCAGCATGTTCAGCTTGTAAACTCTCTGAAAAACGGCGGAGATTTCAACCTCATCTTTGTTACAAAAGAAGGGAAGCTTGTAAATACGTCGTATCTGGATTTTACCGCTTATCCTAACAATTACATTTATAAAATCTCAGGTAAAGATTCGCTTGCTCTAAATTTTACATTTACAACGGACAACGGCAAAGAGATAAAGAAGAATTTCATTTTCTACGGCAATAACTATGCTTCCAAAGTGAATATTGAACTTGACAACATGGAAGATGTTATCAGCAGCTATAGATACGATCTGGTTTGGCAAAACGGAATAAATTTTGTTGAAGAAAATTCGGTTGACGAGGCGGCTAATTCCAGCTCGAGCATATTTTCCGCAGACGAATTTGATGTAATTAAAGCAGCATCGTCCGGAGAAAAAGTAACAAAGGATATCAACGGTAAAGTTGATTGGGTTGCAATCAAAAACAAATACTTTGCCATGATACTGGCACCGGCAAACCCAAGCAGCGATGGAGGTGCCTATTTTGAAGGAGCTCACGTTGCTGTTAACGGAAGCGTGCGTGAGCACTACAGCGCAAGTTTAAAAATGCCGTTTAAAAATCAGAAAATTCAAAAAGATTCCTTCACTCTCTATCTCGGACCGGTTGATTATTACTTACTAAAAACTTACAAAAGAAATTATGAACAGATATTTGAGTTCGGCAGCTTTTTAGGTTTGAAATTTATTATCAAACCAATTTCCGAATTTTTAATGTTACCTCTCTTCCGTTTTCTTAGCGGGTTCATAACAAATTGGGGACTGGTGATTATCATTTTTTCGATACTTATAAAATTTGCACTACATCCCCTCACCCGGCAAAGCTTAAAATCGATGAAGAAGATGCAGATGCTCCAACCCAAAATAAATGAGCTGAAAGAAAAGTTTAAAGACAATCCGCAGAAGGTGCAGCAGGAAACTATGAAGCTCTACTCTACTTACGGTATAAATCCTATGGGCGGGTGTTTGCCTTCGTTATTGCAGATGCCGATACTTGTTGCATTATGGAGCTTGTTCAACGTAACAATCGAGATACGCCAGCAGCCGTTTATTCTTTGGATAAAAAATCTTTCTTCTCCGGATGTAATTTACAGACTACCTTTCAAGTTGCCTCTCTTCAATGTTGACGCTATAAGCGGTCTTGCAGTATTAATGGGAGTTACAATGTTCATCCAGCAAAAAATGAGTATCAAAGACCCGTCGCAAAAAGCCATGATTTACTTCATGCCTATAATATTCACGCTAATGTTTATGGGATTTCCTTCCGGACTTAACTTATATTATTTTATGTTCAACCTTCTTTCTATCGCGCAACAATATTACGTTAACAAGAAACACGATAATGTAGAATTGGTACCGGTTGCAAATCCGAACAAGAAGAAAGGAATTCTTTCAAGAATGATGGAAGCGGCGGAGAAGCAGGCGCAAGAACAAAGAAAAGCCGCTCAAAAAAGAAGATAACTTTTAGTATGCGGCAATTATTCCGAACGGAAGATGCGTAAAACATTAATAAAAATTCTATTTGCTTTACTGATTTTATTTTCGTCGGCTGCCGCACAAAACAGGACCACATTAAAACTTAACCTTATCAACAAATCACTTCCTTTCGGATTGACGGGGCAGGTTCCGTCTGACATTCCTAAAATCGGGTTGGCATTAAGCGGAGGTGGCGCACGCTCAATTTCTCAACTCGGTGTTCTTCGTGCATTTGAAGAAGCAAAAATACCAATCGACATAATTGTAGGCACAAGCATGGGCGGAGTTATCGGCGGTTTGTATTCTGCGGGTTACTCTTTAAACGATCTCGATTCAATTCTTTTACATACAAGCTGGAACGATTTTTTTTCACCGCAGCAGTCTTCCCGAAAAGAATTATTTGTGGATCAAAAAATTAGCGAAGACCGCGCAATTGTTTCGTTCAGATTGGACGGATTCAAATTTGTTATTCCTACTTCCATTAGCTCCGGTCAGCGTGCTGCAAATTTTTTGAACTTGCTTGCAATTAACGCACCGCTACAATCAACAGAAAATTTTGATGACTTAAAATACAAATACAGAGCTATAAGTTCGGATCTCGTTACGGGAAACGAAGTAATACTTGATAAAGGATTGCTTGGTGCTGCAATGCGGGCAACTTCAAGTGTTTCATTTGTGCTTCCGCCGGTTAAGAAAGATTCTCTGATGCTTGTAGACGGCGGTTTGGTCGCTAATATTCCAGCCATTGAAACAAGAAAAACCGGCGCCGATATAGTTGTTGCTGTAGATTGTGTAAGTCCGCTATACACCGAAGAGGAACTGACGTACCCGTGGATAATTGCAGATCAAATAGTGAGCATTCCTATGCAAAAATTGAACGACCAGCAATTATCAAAAGCGGATTTTATAATTCGGCCCGCGCTCGACCGTAGAAAAAATTACGATTTCGAAAATCTTGATGCTGTGGTTAAAAGCGGGTACGTTGCAGCAATGCCGGTAGTGCAAAAGATCAAAAAAGATTACGAGCAAAAACTTAAGGCTTCTTTTTCAAATAGAGAAAAATTTTACAAAAATCTTATACCGGCAGATATTACAAATAAATTTGACGAACCTTTCGTCCATCAATTTTACGGCAAAGATTCGGTCTCGAGCAGCGAGCTTCTTTACGCTCTTTACGAAAAACAATCCGAAGGCGGATGGAAAACCCTTTCACTTGATATTGACGAACGCGACAGAGGGTCTTTCGTGACCCTTAATGCAGTTCAAAATCCGATTGTAACTAATCTGTTTTTTGAAGGAATAAACGCGGGTAACGAGGGTTTGATTTACGAATTGTTCGGCGGACTAATCAACAAGCCTTATAATGTGATGAGAACATTCGATTCGGCGCTGTCCGCACTTCGCTACTATAAAAAGAACGGTTATTCACTTGCCTGTATAGAAAATATTTCTTTCGACGAAAAAACCGGAATGCTCTTAGTAAAATTCAACGAGGGATTGATCGACGAATTAACCGTTGAGGGAAACGCCACAACAAGAGAAAAAATTATAACGCGAGAATTTCCTTTAAAAGCCGGCGATTACTTCCGGTACCCTCTTGCCGAAAAAGGTTTAGCGAACCTTCGTAGTACAAATTTGTTCAACCAGGTTGATGTAATTGTTTCTGAAAAAGGGGGGAAGAACAACATCCTGCTAAAGGTTGCTGAAAAAATTTCCAACGTTTTAAGAATGGGTTTAAGAATTGATAACGAAAATCAAGCTCAGTTATCGCTGGACTTAAGAGATGAAAACTTCAACGGTTCGGGGCAGGAATTGGGCGCAATTTTTTCCGGTGGACTTCGTAACCGGTCTTTAATCTTGGAGCAGCGCGCAAATAGAGTTTTCGATTCATACCTAACATATAAGATACGGGCATTCCACGAATTTAACGACGTTTATGTTTACAGGGACGATTCCCTTGAAGCCGGAAACGAATTTCGCAGAAAAAGAACGGGCGAGTACAGGCAAATTTATTATGGCGGTTCATTCGGAATTGGAACACAGGTAGAGAGATTCGGAAATCTTTTTGTTGAAGCGCGCTTTCAGAGAGATGAGGTAAAAAATAAGTACGACTACTATGGCACAACATACAAAATGGACATTTCAAGTTTGCGCTTCTCGATGTATATCGATTCACAAAACGAATACCCCTTTCCAACAAGCGGATTGCTTATCAATGCTTACTATGAGAC
>CAZQQC010000084.1:0-13432 GCA_964595365.1 uncultured Melioribacter sp. | reverse complement strand
AAACAGAACAAAGTAAATAGCGCAAACAATTCTTTAATGATGGCAATGTGCATGTGTATGAACACTTATCCGTCCGCGGAGGAGATTGCCTAAGCTTTACTTATAACAAAATTTTTTAGACAAACCCTTCGAATAACGAAGGGTTTTTTTTTATATAAGGTTCAACAAAATGCCAAAAATGAAAAATCCAATTGAACATAGAGACAAAGTATCGCGTAAGTTTGCACCGGTACACTCCGATGAAATATTTCCTGTTTCATCAACAAAAGCAAACCACACCGCTATTAGCTTTCGATCTATGCCTTGTAGAATGTCCTGTTGCTGTTGTTAATCTGCTAATACTTAATTCTACTACATACTTTATCAGAAAAAAGAAAACAAGTTTAGCTGTTCAGCATGGTTGGCATATCTGTTGAAAAGCTTATAATCAAATTTTAGAAAAACAAAGGACATAATTTTATGAAAATCACAAAATTGAAGTACTTCACATTGTTGCTGGCTCTATTTACAGTATTCACTAATAGTTTAACAGCACAAAGTACAGATCAACTTATAAAAGTACTCGTAGAAAAAAAAATAATAACACAGACTGCCGCCGATTCATTAAAAGCGGAAGCGATTAATAAACAACTTGAAGAAAAAGAAAAACAAAAGAAGTTCGAAATTGCTGCAGGCAAACCGTTACAGCTCAGCGGGTACACTCAATTCAGATATCAATCTTTTCAACAAACAAACAAAATAGACGGCGCCGATTTAAGAAGAGTCAGATTGGATTTAAAAGGAACTATTGCCTCCGGCTGGGATTATAGGCTGCAGCTTGATTTTGCCGTATCGCCAAAACTTGTTGATGGATATATCAACTTTACTTTAGATGATTATCTAAAAATTACTGCCGGACAATTTAAGATTCCTATCTCGCTCGAAAATTTAACATCGAGCCAAAAATTAGAGAGTATAGACCGTTCACAAGTTGTAGAAGCATTAACAGCACGGGGATCCGATGTATTGGGAAACCAAAATGGACGGGATATTGGCCTGCAACTAAACGGCAACATAATCAAAATTGAAGAGCAATATCTGTTTGACTACTATTTAGGTGTATTTAACGGCGCCGGTATCAATTCGGGGGATAAAAATAAACCGAAAGATTTTGCCGGAAGAATTATTCTCCATCCTTTCAAAGAGATAGATATAGGCGGCTCGTATTACAATGGTTATGATGTTTGGGGAACACCGGAAAAAGCACGGGCAAGAGTTCGTTACGGAGCTGAACTAAAATTTGTTTACAAATCACTTGGAATTGCCGCCGAATACTTATCTGGTGAAGACGGCAGTATCAAAAAGAATGGCTGGTATGCACTGATAGGCTATTATATAATTCCTAAAAAACTTCAGCCAATTATAAAGCTGGATTCATACAACCCTAATAAAGAATTAACCGGACTTGTTTCAAAAGCATATACTTTCGGTGTTAATTACTTTTTCAATGAGTGGGCTAAAATTCAGGTGAACTACATATTAAAGAAAGAAGAAACCGTCGAGATTAACAACGACGTATTTTCGACACAACTTCAACTTTATTTCTAAAATGAAAATCGAATAAGGAAGAACTGAAATGAAAAATTTATTCGGAACAAAATATTTACTGGCTTTAGTCACAACAATTCTATTTATAAACGCGGCTCCTAACAATAAGCCGGTAAAAAATAATACTTCTTCAAACACAGTAGCACAAAATGAAATAAAACTTTTAAATGTTTCTTATGATCCTACACGCGAACTATACCAGGCTTTTAACACAAGTTTTGCAAAACACTGGAAAGAAAAAACAGGGCAGAATATAACAATTAACCAGTCGCACGGCGGATCCGGCAAGCAAGCACGCGCAGTTATCGACGGACTGGAAGCCGATGTTGTAACGCTTGCTTTGGCATACGATATTGATGCCATTGCCGAACATTCAAAATTACTGGCAGCAGATTGGCAGAAAAGATTACCCAACAACAGCACACCTTATACTTCTACTATTGTTTTTCTTGTACGAAAAGGGAATCCGAAAAAAATTAAAGACTGGAATGATTTGGTGCGTAAAGAAGTATCGGTGATAACTCCTAATCCAAAGACTTCCGGTGGCGCCCGGTGGAATTATCTTGCTGCGTGGGGCTACGCACTTAAAAAATTTAACGGAGATGAAAATAAAATTAGAGATTTCATAAAGCGTTTATTTAATAATGTCCCGGTGCTCGATACCGGCGCACGTGGTTCAACAACAACTTTTGTTGAGCGCGGAATAGGTGACGTTCTGCTTGCATGGGAAAACGAAGCTCTTCTTGCTGTCAAAGAATTCGGAGAAAACAAATTTGAAATTGTTACACCGTCAATAAGTATTCTTGCCGAGCCTCCGGTAGCAGTTGTAGATAAAGTTGTTGATAAACATAAAACACGTGCCGCTGCTCAAGCTTATCTCGAATATCTTTATTCAGAAGAAGGACAAAAAATAGCTGCAGATAATTTTTATCGCCCGCGGATAAAGTCGATTGCTAAAAAATACGAAAATAAATTTCCTAAGGTAAATTTGTTTACAATCGACGAAGTCTTGGGCGGATGGCAGAAAGTTCAGAAAAAACATTTTGCAGATGGCGGTACATTCGATCAGCTTTATGCCACGTTAGGGAAATAATTATTTACCGATGTTATGCATGGTTTGGGCTTCACAAACGAATTTTTGATGTTTTAGAGAAAATACCCGTTTTACAGTTACATTTTTTTATTGTAGATCAAACCTTGTGTAAGTCGAGTTATTTAGCATAAAGTAATTAATCTATATTATGAACATTAAAAAAATATTATCGAGAATAAGTGACAGCAAAAGGAACAGAAGAGTAATTCCAGGTTTCGGATTATCGCTTGGCTTTACAATGTTTTATTTAAGCATGATTGTGCTGGTTCCACTTTCTACACTCTTCTTCAAAACATTTAGTCTGACGTGGGATCAATTCTATTCTACAATCTCGAGTCCGCGCGTTCTATCATCATTCGGCTTAACTTTCGGCGCTTCGTTTACCGCCGGAATGATTAATGTTTTTTTCGGTCCCCTTGTTGCATGGTCGCTCGTGCGTTATAATTTCCCGGCAAAGAGAATTATTGATGCACTTGTTGATCTGCCGTTCGCACTTCCTACAGCAATTGCCGGAATTACTCTTACAAGTCTTTATGCAGAGAACGGATGGTTTGGAAAATACTTGCAATCAATAGGAATTAAAGCAGCATATACACCAATAGGAATTACAATTGCTCTAATTTTTATAGGTCTCCCCTTCGTTGTACGTACTGTACAACCGGTTCTTGAAGCGTTGGAAGTTGATGTCGAAGAAGCCGCCGCAAGCCTCGGTGCAACAAGATGGCAAATAATATGGCGTGTAATACTGCCTGTCATTCGTCCGGCGGTAATAACAGGTTTTGTTCTTGCATTTGCACGTGCTCTTGGTGAATACGGTTCGGTAATTTTTATTGCCGGCAACATGCCGATGAAAACAGAAATTTCAGCATTACTAATTGTTACACGGCTCGAACAATATGATTACGCCGGCGCAACATCAATTGCCGTTACAATGCTTGCTGCATCGTTCATACTTATTCTTTTAATAAATATTCTTCAGTCACGCATCAATAAGAAGAATCCGATTTCATGAAAAAGATCAATGGCATATTAAAAAATATTCGTACACAAAAAAGAAATGAATCAAAAAGTCCAAAACTTACGGAATCATTTTTGATTCGATTGCTTATCATCGGAATTTCGATTTTGTTCATAGCGGTTTTTGTGTGCGCTCCCTTAGTTTTGGTATTCGTAAAAGCATTTGAAAAAGGAACCGCAGCATATTATGCGGCAATCAGCGACGATGCTTCGTTCGCGGCAATCAAACTAACTTTGATAACCGCTGTTATTGCAGTTCCGTGCAATATGATTTTTGGTTTAGCCGCTTCATGGCTTATAGCAAAATTCCGTTTCCAGGGAAAGAATATTTTAACCACCTTAATTGATCTTCCCTTCACTGTTTCTCCGGTTGTTTCGGGCATGATATTCGTTCTGCTTTTCGGTTTGCAAGGCTGGTTCGGGGATTGGCTTTATGCGAACGATATCAAAATTATTTATGCTGTACCTGGCATTGTACTGGCAACTATATTTGTAACTTTTCCTTTTGTTGCACGCGAATTGATTCCAATAATGCAGATGAACGGCACCGAAGAAGAACAAGCTGCATTGGTACTCGGTGCAGGAGGATGGAAAACATTTCTCCACGTTACCTTCCCTAATATTAAATGGGCTTTGATTTACGGAGTAATTTTGTGCAACGCCCGTGCAATGGGCGAGTTTGGTGCTGTCTCCGTTGTATCGGGGCACATACGCGGTTTAACAAATACAATTCCTCTTCATGCAGAAATTCTTTACAACGAATATAGGATGAATGCAGCATTCGCTGTTGCATCGCTGCTCACTTTGCTGGCAGTAATTACGCTCGCACTCAAAAAATTTGCAGAGACAAAGATTAAGCAAGAATTAGCTGAATCAAATTATATATCTGTAGGTGAAAATATATGAGCATCGAAGTTTCAAATCTTACAAAAAAATTTAACGGATTTACCGCTGTTGACGATGTTAACTTTCAAATAGAGACCGGCGAACTTGTTGCTCTTTTAGGACCGAGCGGTTCGGGAAAAAGTACTCTGCTTAGAATGATTGCCGGATTGGAAATTCCGGATAACGGATCGATCCATCTGACAGGAAAGGAAACTACATCTGCTTCTCCGCGTGATCGGAATGTTGGTTTTGTTTTTCAGCATTACGCCCTTTTCAAACATATGACTATTTACGACAATATCGCTTTTGGATTAAAAGTAAGAAAAACTCCCAAACATGAAATTGCTCAGCGTGTATCGGAACTTTTGGAACTCGTTCAATTGAGAGGATTAGAGAAAAGATATCCATCACAGATTTCAGGCGGTCAAAGGCAGCGTGTTGCGGTTGCACGTGCGCTTGCAGCCCGCCCAAATATTTTATTGCTCGATGAACCTTTCGGCGCGCTCGATGCAAAAGTGAGGGAAGAACTTCGTAAATGGATCTTACAACTTCACGAACAAACGCAAGTGACTACTCTATTTGTTACTCACGATCAGCACGAAGCGCTTGAGATTGCCCATAAAATTTTTGTGATGAATAAAGGGAAAATTGAACAAGAAGGAACACCGGCAGAAATTTTTGACAATCCCGCTACTCCTTTCGTTGCAGAGTTCGTAGGTGAAAATAATTTTGTTGAAGCTGAAGTAGTTGAGCCGCATACCGTGAGCTGGGGACAGTTTACATTTAGAGTTAATGGTTATCAGCCCGGGCAAAAAATTAGAATCTATTTCAGACCGAACGATGTTTACGTAAGCTCGGCGCCGGAATTCAACAGTGTAAATGCAAGAATAAGTAAAACAAGATTCAAAGGAGCGCTGATAGAATTACAGCTGATCATTGGAACCAATAAACAAATTATTGCCCACGTACCAAAGGGTGTTGCCCACTCAAGCGGTTTTACGGAAGGCGCTGAAGTTTTTTTGCAGATAACTGAATATCACGCGTTCGGGAATTCCGAACATACAATTGATGAATCGCTTGTAATAATCTAAAGAGTAAATAATTGAAAGAAATACGATGAGAAAAATAGAAGAACTAAATAACATGTTAGCCGGAAAAAGTGCCGGAGAAATTTTGAAATATTTTTCCGAAGAATATGAAAATGCACTCGCATTTGCCACAAGCTTCAGTATCGAAGATCAGGCAATAACACAAATGCTGGTTTCGTTAAAGAGTCCGGCAAAAATTTTTACTCTCGATACCGGCAGACTTCCTGCAGAAACATACAAGCTGATCGAAAAAACAATGGACGAATACAATACAAAAATTGATATCTACTTCCCGGATTACAAACTTGTAGAGGAAATGGTTCATCAAAAAGGAATTAATCTTTTCTACAACAGCGTTGATGACAGAAAATATTGCTGCCATGTTAGAAAGATAGAACCATTGAAACGCGCACTGAAAGGTATGAAGGCATGGATAACCGGACTGCGCAGGGAACAAGCCGTTACAAGAAGCAATATCAATATTGCCGGATACGACGAAAATTTTTCGATCATAAAAATAAATCCTCTCTTCAACTGGACTGAAGAGCATGTTTGGAATTACATAAACAAAAACAATATTCCTTACAACCGGTTATATAAACAAAATTACAGAAGCATAGGCTGCGCACCGTGCACCCGACCGGTTCAAGACGGCGGCAATATCAGAGACGGAAGATGGTGGTGGGAAAATCCGGATACAAAAGAATGCGGCTTGCATATTAAAACAAATTAGGATTACAAAATGGATTACTTAAATAAATTGGAAGCGCATAGCATCTACATTCTGCGGGAAGCTTACAGAGAATTCAAAAACCTCGCAATGCTATGGTCGATCGGGAAAGACAGCACTGTTCTGTTATGGCTTGCGAAGAAAGCGTTCTTCGGTCATGTTCCTTTCCCGCTTGTACATATCGATACTGCTTACAAAATTCCGGAAATGATCGACTACAGGAATAAACTTTCTCTCGAATGGAAAATTAATTTGATTGTAGGACAAAATAAAACAGCTTTGCATAACAAACAAACTTTTCCCGATAGTACTGTTGATAGATTGACATGCTGCAAACTTCTTAAAACCGAAGCGTTGAGAAATACTCTTTCGGGTGAATGGACACGTTATAAACTTGATCATTACTCCGGTCAATTCATTGAAGACGAAAACAGAGAACAATACACTGGCGTTATTGTTGGTGTTCGTGCCGATGAAGAAGGAAGCAGATCGAAAGAAAGATATTTTTCTCCGCGCGATAAAAACAACGATTGGGATATCGGCGATCAGCCGCCGGAATTGTGGAATCAATTTAAAACAGATTTTGCGCTGGGTACACACGTTCGCGTTCATCCTCTGCTCGACTGGACCGAACTAAATATTTGGGAATATCTTGATAGAGAGAATATTCCAATCATTCCTCTCTACTTCGATAACGGGAACGGAACACGCTATCGCTCTCTCGGATGCTACCCGTGCACAAAACCGGTCGAATCTAAAGCAAAGAATGTAAAAGAAATTATTCTCGAACTTAAAAGCGGCAAGTTCGCAAATATTGCCGAACGCGCCGGACGCGAACAGGATAAAGAGGGCGGCGGAACTCTCGAAGAACTTAGAAGAGACGGGTATATGTGATTTCAAACCCTGTTCTTGCCCGCATAAAATATGGCGGGTAAACTCTTGTTCTTACTCTCGATCAAAAAAAGAGCAATGCCATGAATATGAGTAAGAAAAAATTTTGCGAACTCAAGGCGAACTTCTTTTCATGCAAGAGCGCAATGGAAAAACGAAGGAACACATTGAAAAAATTTTATGAAGGCAGCAAATGAAAGAAAGAATGAACATTGTAATTGTAGGACATGTTGACCACGGCAAGAGTACACTTGTCGGAAGATTACTTGCGGATACAAATTCACTACCACAAGGCAAACTTGAACAGGTAAAAAGAACTTGCGAAATAAATTCTAAGCCGTTCGAGTATGCATTTCTTTTGGATGCGTTAACCGACGAACAAGCCCAGGGAATTACAATCGATACGGCAAGAATCTTTTTCAAATCGCTGAAGCGCGAGTACATTATTATTGATGCGCCGGGACACATAGAGTTTTTGAAAAATATGATTAGTGGAGCCGCACGCGCCGAAGCTGCAATTCTTTTAATAGATGCGCACGAAGGGATCGCTGAAAATTCCAAACGGCATGCTTACATGCTTTCGATGCTCGGTATCAAACAAGTAGTTGTTGCCGTTAACAAAATGGATCTTGTTAATTACGACGAAGCAATCTTTAACGAAATTCAAAAGGATTATACCGGGTTTCTAAATGAGATCAAAATCAAACCGACAGCATTTGTGCCGCTGGCTGCAAGACACGGAATAAATATCATTGCCGGTTCAAACAATATACGGTGGTACAACGGTCTATCGATTCTAGAACTGATAGATACTTTCCATAAAGATAAAGAGGATGATCAAAATAATTTCAGAATGTTTGTTCAAGGCGTTTACAAATTTACGGAGAACGGAGACGACAGAAGAATAATTGCCGGTACCGTTAACTCCGGCATACTCAACGCGGGCGATGAAATAATTTTTCTTCCCTCGGGAAAAACATCCACTGTAAAATCTATAGAAATTTATGGAAAGGATTCGCCTTTAAAAGCCGGAAGCGAGGAAGCAATAGGCATAACTCTTTCGACACAAGTTTATGTTAAACATTCCGAGTTGATTGCGAGAACCGATGAAACTCTTCCGCACACAACTGACCGCTTCAAAGCAAATATTTTTTGGATGGGAAAGAAACCTTTACAGTACGGCAAAAAATACAAGCTGAAGATTGGCACAAAAAAAGTAGATCTCTTTCTCGAAAACATCGAAAGCGTTCTTGATGCATCGAGTCTAGAAAAATCCAACGGTAGAAAAGAAATATACCGGCACGAAGTTGCTCACTGTGTATTAAAAACCACAAACCCCGTCAGTTTCGATCTTGTAGATGAAGTAAAAACAACAAGCCGTTTCGTTATTGTAGACGGCTACGATATCGCCGGAGAAGGAATCATAACAGAAAGTTTAGCCCTCAAAGAAGATGAGAGCATTCCTAATTATTCTGATTTTGAAAATGAATTATATAATCTTATCAAAAAATATTTCCCGCACTGGGAATTAAAACCAATTTAATACGAAAGAATAAATTATGCATAACATAAATTCACTACCGGTGCTTTTAAGAAATCCTAAAATATTATTGATCGGAGGGGGGAAGACCGCGCTACAGAAAATAAAAGTTCTGCTGCAAAACAACATAGACTTTTTTGTGGTTGCCGAAAAACTGTGCAGCGGGTTGAAAAACTACCGTTTTAATTATTCTATAAAAAAATTTGAAAAGAATGATGCGGAAAATTATAACATTATTATTAATGCAACAGGCAGCAAAAATGTAAGTGATTTAATAAAAGAAATTAAAAGAGAAAGATTTATTCTATTAAATACAGTAGATGTTCCCGAAGAATGTGATTTTTATTTTTCTTCTTTGATTGTCTATAAAAATTTTAAGGTTGCTGTATCGAGTGATGGCGCGAGCCCCACAATTACTCAAATTGTACGCGATAAAATTGGAGAATATCTGCCTTTACGGCTCGGCGACTTATCGGGAAAAAAATTAATTCAAAGGGCAAGCGGAATAATTAATGTCGATGAAACAAAAAAAGAAACTCTAAAGTTATTCGGCAAAGTTTATTTAATAGGCTGCGGCATAGGCGATGTTGATATGCTGACAGTAAGAGCGTACAATCTTTTGCAAAATAATCTTGATGTTGTCTTATACGATCATCTAATCACAGAAGATATTCTTAATATTATTCCCGAAAGCGTAGAAAAAATATATGCAGGCAAGTGCAAAGGAAATCATATAATGCCTCAGGAAGAAATAAATAATTTACTGCTCTATTATGCATCAAAAGGCTCGAGAGTTGGAAGACTTAAAAACGGGGACCCTCTTTTGTTCGGACGCGGCGCCGAAGAAGCAGTGTTTCTGATAAATAATAATGTAGAAGTTGAAATTATTCCCGGTGTCTCATCTGTATATGCCGCACCTTTAAGCGCTGGAATACCGCCTACAGCGCGCGATATTGCTGCATCGGTTTCCGTAGTGACAGCCCACTTAAAAGGATCTGTTTTTGATTCTTCATGGATCGATCTGTTAAAGAGAAAAAACCACACGACAATTGTTTTGATGGGATTAACTCAAGCTGAAAACATTCTTAAGTATGCTTCCAAATACGGTATTGACGAAGACTTACCTGCAGCAGTTATTTCTAATGCCGGAAGAATTAATCAGAAGGTAATTACAGGTACACTAAAAAATTTAATCGCTTTGTCTAATAAAGCAGATTCACCGGCTGTTCTTGTCTTTGGAGATGTAGTTAATTATTCCAAGATACTGCCACACTTCCGTTTTAATAAAATATATCAAGAAGAAAAGAATTAATTATAAAACAAAAGGGTTTGAAAATGAAACAGTTAAAAATATGGCAGCAGTTAGATATCAACAGAGGTTATGATATTTATCGCGAAATTGACGAATACGAAGGGATAATAAAAAAACTATACGCAGGCGAAATACATCCCGAAAGATTCAAAAGCTACAGACTGACTTTTGGAACATACGGAGTCCGTCATCACGATGAAGGCATTCACATGCAAAGAATCAAAATTCCGGGTGGACTCATTCTTTCAGAACAATTGCGGAAAATTGCTACCATTACAGAATTATATGCAGCCTCCGGTCATGCCCATCTTACAACCCGGCAGGATATTCAGCTGCATTATATAGACATCGAAAACATTCCGACTGTTTTAAGAATGCTGGCAGATGCAGGGATCACCACAAAAGAAGCCTGCGGCAACACTGTAAGAAATGTTACAGCTTCGTATCTGACAGGTATAAGTGCCGATGAAAAATTTGATGTTCTCCCTTATGCAATTTTTTGTACACGGTATTTTCTTAGGCATCCCCTTTCATCTACGTTGCCACGCAAATTCAAAATTTCATTCTCAGAAAGCGAAGCGGATAACGCATATTCAAGAATCCACGATATCGGCGCTGTTGCTCAAATTCATAATAACGGGAAAAAAGTGTACGGCTTTAAAGTTTATATTGGAGGCGGACTCGGCGCAGTACCAATGACCTCGCATTTAATAACAGATTTTATTCCGGCTGAAGAATTATACCTTTTGATTGAAGCTGCGCTGCGTGTTTTTCATAAACACGGAACAGAAGAAAGAGAAAACAGAAACAAAGCGAGAATGAAATTCTTAATTGCACGGCTCGGCTTTGATAAGTTCAAGGAACTTTTGTTCGGCGAATTTAATTTCTTGAAGCAATACAGAAATATTAAAGATGAACTTGAAGATTACGTAGAAAATTTTCCGCTAACTGCCCCGACTAAAAATGGAAGAACGGACGGACCGCTTAACCCCAAAAGATTGATAACGCCGGCTTATAATTCATTAAACGGACTGAATGATGATTACTGGAATTTGTATACACAAGATATAATAGAGCAAAAACAAGAAGGTTATATCGCAGCAATGATTAAACTTCCGCTTGGAAATCTGACTCCGGACAAATTAAGAGCAATTGCGGATTCTTCCGATCTGTACGGTGCAGGTTATGCTGTTATAACGCCAACTCAAAATATCCTTGTTCCATGGATTGAAGATAAGTTTATTTATGATGTCTACAATTTTCTGGCCCAAAATAAATTCTTCGGCAAAATAAATGAATCTACCCGCGATATTGTTTCGTGTCCCGGTGCATTCTCATGCCGCCTTGCCATTACACATCCATACAATTTAGCCGAGCATATTGGAGAAAATACCGATAACCTTGCCGGCATTCGTCTTCATATTTCCGGCTGTCCTAATTCCTGCGGTCAGCATCATATTGCCGATATCGGTTTATACGGGGCATCGCTTAATATCGATGGAAAATTATCTCCTCACTATGTCGTTTTGCTCGGAGGAAATGTTTTTTATCAGAAGGACAGAATAGGTCAGGTAATTGGAAAAATTGCAGCAGTACATGCTCATCTATTCATAAAAGACGTGAAAGAATTTTGGATTAATAACAAGAATAATAATGAACAATTTTTTGAATTTGTAGATAGAATAGGTGTAGGTGCATTTAGAAGAATACTTGCTAAGTATGCAATGAAGGGAACCGGGCTGCCTGAATTTTACAAAGAGCCCGGGCTAAAAGAAAATTTTAAAATGGAAGCCGAAAGCAGGGGTGAATGCGCCGGAAGTTTATTAGATCTGATGGCAGTAAATCTGTTTGATTCGATCCGCAATGTTTATGAATCCGAAGATTATATAAAAGCAGAAAACTGGAAAGAGGTAAAAGAAAAGTGTCTCGATTCATTGCTAAAATGTGCAAAAATGTTTGTTTATCTCGAAGGCATTGAACCCACGGCAGAAAATGAAATATTAAATGAATTTGTCTCGAGGATAGCATCTAAAAATTGGCTGTGCGGTAATTGGTCGAACATAAAAGATGATTTTCGGAAATGGAAATATTCTGAAGCCGGAAAAGAATCCGCACTGGAACTCTATGAATATACAAAGGAATTTGTTGAAGACTGCGACAAATCCTATTTAAGATTACAACCGACATTAAAAATAATGGAATGCACAAAAAACAACGGAGACGGAAATGAATTCTGAAAATATTTTATTAGCCGATGATGCACTTGATCTGAAAGGTGTTTCATGCCCTTTCAATTATGTTAAAGCAAAACTTAAGCTGGAAACAATGCAGATAGGAAAAATTTTGGAATTAATATTAGACGACGGCGCACCGATTAAAAATGTGCCGCGTTCTCTTAAACAGGACGGGCATTCAATTTTGTTAGAAGAAAAAATAAATCCCCGTAACTGGAAAATACTTGTCAAGAAAGAAACGTAATAAGTGAATCCAATATTATTCAAAAGAAATAGGAGTTAACAATGAATCTGATAATTAACGGTAATAGTGAAACCATAGATAAAGAAAAAATTACAATATCACTGCTGCTGAAATTAAAGAATGTTGAAATGCCACAGATGGTTTCGGTAGAATTAAACGGCAGAATAATTGAACAGTCCGAATACGAAAAAATTGAAGTAAAGGATTCAGACAAAATCGAATTTTTGTATTTCATGGGAGGAGGCAGCCTTGGAGTTTGAAACAAAAGCAATTCACAGTGGATTCGACGCCGGGAATAAATCCGGCACTGCTACATCCGTTCCTCTGTATGAAAGCGCAGCATTCTCTTTTGAAACTGCTGAAGAACTTTCCGAAGTATTTGAAGGTAAAAGATTCGGCTATGTGTATTCAAGAATTTCTAATCCTACAATTACTGCTTTTGAATTAAGATTGAATGCGCTCGAAGAAGGAATAGGCGCTGTTGCTACCGCATCCGGAATGGCGGCAATTGCAACGGCTATTTTTACTTTAACAGAGCAGGGAGACGAGATAATTTCTTCGGAGTCGCTCTTCGGCGGAACTTACTTGTTTTTCAACGAAGTAATAAAAAAATACGGGGTTAAAATTAACTATGTCAATCTCAACGATCCGTATTCTCTTAAAAAAATAATTAATGACAAAACAAAACTGATTTTTTTAGAATCGTTAAGTAACCCTAAACTGGAAATCCCGAACCTGAAGTTAATCTCCGGCATTGCTAAAGAATATAATCTTCCTCTTGTAGTTGATAATACACTTACCACTCCATACC
>CAZQQC010000083.1:9530-13624 GCA_964595365.1 uncultured Melioribacter sp. | reverse complement strand
AGATTAACAAAATCAATGCGAGCGCTGCAGTCCATGCCTGCTGATTCCAATCTTCGAACGGAGCTTTTGCGTAATCATAAATATAAACAGTTAATGAAGCCATTGGTTCCATAATTTTTGTTGACCAGAATCTGTTACCGAGAGCCGTAAACAGCAGCGGCGCAGTCTCTCCTGCCGCACGCGATAAACCAAGTAAAATTCCTGTTGCAATTCCCTTCCACGCAGTTCTTAAAACTATTCTAACGGTTGTTTTCCATTTTGGAATTCCCAGCGCGAGTCCCGCCTCTCTAATCGAATGGGGAACAAGCTTAATCATTTCTTCCGTTGTTCTTGTGATAGTAGGAATCATCAAAATTCCCAATGCTACGCCGCCGGCTAAAGCGGAAAATTTTTTCATCGGAACAACAATCAAAGTATAAGCAACAACACCAACTACAATAGACGGAACTCCGCTTAGTACATCGGTCAGAAATCTTACAAGCGATGCAAATTTATTATTTCCGAACTCGGAAAGATAAGTGCCGGTCATTATTCCAACCGGTATTCCTATTGCACCACCCAGTCCTATCAAAATTAAAGTCCCTACAATTGCATTAGCCATACCTCCGCCGGATTCGCCAACAGGCTTTGGCATTTGAATAAAGAAATCAAGATTGAGATAAGTAATTCCTTTCGAAATAGTGTAATAGAAAATAAACACAAGAGGAATAACCGCGACCAGCGAAGCTATAAACGTCAGCGACATCATCACAGTGCTTGTAATTTTTTTTCTAACAGTATAAAATTTTGACGGAGTCATGATGATTTCCACCTGCGTTCCATACCCCAGACCAGCATGCGGGCAAGAGCATTTATTACAATTGTTATTACAAACAGCACTAATGCCAATTCAATTAGCGAACTCAAGTAGAGCTGCGAAGTCGCCTCGGTAAATTCGTTCGCAATAACACTTGCCATTGTGTATGACGGATCGAACAATGACTGTGAAATCAATGCACGGTTCCCGATAACCATTGTTACGGCCATTGTTTCACCAACTGCTCTCCCCAATCCTAACATAGTTGCACCGAGTATCCCCGATTTTGCATCCTTCAGAACAATTTTTACTGCCTGCCATTTGGTTGCACCGAGTGCAAGCGCAGCTTCGCGCTGAGACTTCGGTACCGATCTTAATACGTCGCGGCTGATTGCGGCAATGATAGGTAAAACCATAATCGATAAAATCAAAACCGCAGCCAACAAACTAAAGCCGTACGGTGCGCCGGTAAAAAACGGCAGGTAACCCAATTTATCAGATAGATAAGGCTCAACCGTATCGCGGAGGAACGGGACAATAACAAAAATTCCCCACAGGCCGTAAACAACACTTGGAATTCCGGCAAGTAATTCAATAAGAAACGACAATGGTTTTTCCAACCAGGGCGGCGCCGTTTCTGCCAGAAAAATTGCAACGCCAAGGCTAAGCGGAACAGTGATGATCAATGCAAGCATAGAAGAAACTATTGTACCGTAAATTATTGGCAGTGCGCCAAAAATTTCTTGAACCGGATCCCATGTTGAACTTGTAAGAAATCCCCATCCAAATTTTTCAATAGACGGTTTTGAGCCAAGGTACATTTCGTAGCCCATCAGCAATACAAGCAGAAAGACCGACACCGCAAAAAGCAATGTCAGTCTCTCAAATATAAAATCACCGGCATTTTGTGAAGGAAATATTTTTTTGAAAAATTTCTTCAGTTTGTTTTTTCCACATTGTTCTTTTTAAATATACTAAACTATTTTATCTTTTTGCCGTTGGCTGTAATAGTTGCAATTTTCTTTTCACACAAATTAACCACCTGTTTCGGCAGCGGGGCGTAATATAATGCGCTCGCATAAGATTCACCTTTTTCCATCGCCCATTTCAAAAATTTTACAAGTGCAGAAGCCTTCGAAGCATCTTTCATATCTTTATAAACAAGCAGCCAGGTAAATCCCGAAATTGGATAAGCATTCTTGCCATCTGAATCTGTAATGATAGCTCTAAGATCGGAAGGCATATTCTTAACCGCTCCGGCAGCTGCTTCTGTAACGGTATTGAAATTTGCATCGACAAAATTACCGGCTTTGTTTTTTAACAGACCGTAAGGCAATTTATTTTGAACTGCGTAAGCTAATTCAACATATCCGATAGAACCTTCGGTCTGTTTTACCAAACCTGCAACACCATCGTTACCTTTTCCGCCAAGACCAACAGGCCAGTTAACCGATGTGTTGTTTCCTACCTTCTCTTTCCATTCGGAACTTACTTTGCCGAGATAGTTCGTAAATATAAATGTGGTTCCGCTTCCATCGGAACGATGAGCAACCAGAATAGCTTTGTTCGGAAGATCGACGCCGGGATTAATTGCAGCAATTCTCGGATCGTTCCATTTTGTAATTTTTCCAAGATAAATACCGGCTACAATTTGCCCGTCAAATCTCAGTTTCTTAGAAACAGAAGGAAGATTGTAGCTTAGAACTATTCCGCCCATTACGGTAGGAATATGAAGAACATCAACACCCTGCTTGGCTTTTACATCTGCTAATTGTTGATCTGTCATCGGACCATCGCTTGCACCGAAATCGACCGTGCCTTCTGTAATCTGTCTGATACCGCCGCCGCTTCCGATAGCCTGGTAATTGAATTGAACGCCGGTCAAATTTTTGTATTCGTCGAACCACTTTGAATAAATTACCGCCGGGAATGTAGCGCCTGCGCCGTTAAATTGCAGCTGGGCTTTCGATACGGACGAAACAGCCAGTGCTAAAAATAAAACCGCTACGATGTTTCTTAACTTCATTGTTTTTCTCCTATTCAATTTATTATTTAGAATCTTACTTTACGCAAGGTTTGATCGACCGTGAAAAGTTAAAATTGCAAAAGAGTATTTTTTTCTAAAACAAAAAAAATTCATTTGCTAAGCCCAAACCTTGCTTAACATCAATTAGAATGTAAACGAAAACGTTAATCTTTCCGATACATTTTTACGATCGGAATTTCCTTGATAACTGAAAATTTGGACGTTGGGAATTATACTCACGTTCTTTGCAATGCGATAATCGAGACCGGCAAGAATCATACTAACTGCGTCGTTATTCTTGTCCTGGTTTGGATCATAGTTATCGTATCTTCCCACTAATCTAAAATTTTCCGACAGCGACGCCCATGCCCAAACGGACACTCCCAGGCTCTTTTGATTTTGAAGTGTTGATGTCGAGCTTACGGCAAAACTGTTCTGCTGGTTTCTTAAGAAAGTTTCAAAACCTACTGCAAAATCATTTTTCAGCTGATAGTTCAATAGCAATGAACCAACAAAACCATTGTTGGATTTCGTTTTACCATCAACTTTGTCAACCACATCCGCTTTCACTGCATAGTCGCCGTAAACCACAGCCTGGAAACCGTCTACAGGTTTAAATTGCAGCAGTGCATAATATCTTTTGTATTTATCTGTTTCCGGACCGTTGCTGTTATTGTTGCCGATCTTAATAAAATAGTTAACCGAACCATTGTCTGTTAATTTCCCTTTTAAGTCAACTCCAAAATCGCGCGATGAAACAATTCCGTTCAAATCCATAATAATTTTTTCTAAAGGACGGTAATTCCACGCGCCTTCGTAAATATCGAAGGCAGGAGTTGGAGATATACCGAATAGCATCTCCGAACCGCTGAACACACCTTTCCATTTCAAGTATGCGTCTTTAACCATCACACCGAGTTTCCCGCCGGCAGTGTTCGACGATGCACTTTGATCCGACTCAAGTCTGAAACGAGCATCAAATTTCTCGGCAACAAAAATATCTGTTGTAAAATATATTCTTCTGAATTGAAAACCGTTCATGTTCACATTTGCCGGAGTAACGTTATCGCTGTTGTAGAAATAATCACCGAACATTAATCCACTGAACTTGAATCTGTTTGTTGCATCCTGTCCGAAGCTTAGTGATGCGAAGAAAAGTATGATTAACGCAATGCTATAAAGTTTTTTCATGTAGTTCTAACTCCAATTAGTTTGTTATTAGTTTGTTAAATGGTGCCGTAACTTATAATTCTGTTATTAAAGCAATGTTAC
>CAZQQC010000083.1:0-9430 GCA_964595365.1 uncultured Melioribacter sp. | reverse complement strand
ATTAGTTTGTTAAATGGTGCCGTAACTTATAATTCTGTTATTAAAGCAATGTTACTACAACATTAAGGAATTGTTAAGTTTGATTTTGACAACCTCCCTTTTTCTTAACATGATTTTAATATTGTGTTAATGCTGCTTTAACAATCAATAATTAAGTTGACACCGCATGTTAAATTAATTTTGAAGTTTATGAGAATAGCACACATTTCAGACCTTCACTTATGTACAAAGTTTAAGCGGCAAAATATTTTAAACACCACAAAATTGATAAGGCACGCTCTGGATAACGGCGCCGAACACCTGGTTATTACCGGTGATATTTCCGATAATGCAAATGATGCCGATTTCATAATCTTTAGAGATATTCTGAAACAATTTAACCTGCTTCGTTCCGATAAAGCAACCATCGTTGTTGGCAATCACGATATTTTCGGCGGACCCCAAACTGCCGACGACGTTTACAGGTTTCCGCTGAAATGTGCCAATGTAAAATATCACCGTAAGCTTTATCGTTTCGCAGAACATTTCCGCGAACTTTTTGATAACACTTACAGACCAACCGGAGAAGTGTTCTTCCCGTTTGTTAAAGTGCTCGATAAAATTCTTCTTATCGGTTTGAATACCATCGATCATTATTCGAGACTAAAAAATCCTTTTGCATCAAACGGACATGTTTCAAAGAATCAAAGGGATCTGGTAAAGCAGCTTTTGCTTCGTCCCGAATTCAATGATAAAACAAAAGTGGTTTTGGCTCACCACCATTTTTACAAAAAAAATGTTTCTTCGTCAAGTTCCGAAAAAACTTTGTGGGAAAAGATTGAACATTTTACAATGAAACTTAGAGGCAAGAAAAAACTACTGAAGCTGTTTAGAGAGAATGACGTAAAGCTTGTGCTGCACGGCCACAGCCACGAAATGATGGAATATGTTAGAAAAGAAATTACTTTTCTAAACGCCGGAGCGTCTGTCGATTCTATGGCTGCAGTTTTCTTAATAGATATTTTACATGGATCTAACATACCTTTGCCTGCCGGCAGGCAAGCGCAGCATATAGAGATCCGGACTAACTTAAGTTCGGTTAATACTCAAGAAACTGCAGAACAGCCGGTGCTAATTCCTCCCTGCAGCATGTTAAAAATAATAGCGGTTCAACAACACTGTCTTGTGCAAAAAGAATATTTCACTTCTGATGTTACACAAGTTTTGGGCTTAACAAACGAACTTTTTTTGTTTTAGAGAAAATACCCGTTTTACAATCTTAATTTTTCACGATCGATCAAACCTTGCATAAGGTGGGCAATTATTCAAAAATATGATCTGCAAAAATTCATTCAATCCCTGCTTCGATCCCGGTTTTATCGGGACGAAGCGGAAGGCGGGACGGGCAGCAGGCAGTTAGTCGGGCATGTCCCGTTTTCTATCTAACATTACTTTTGGAAAAGGCTTAACCATAGGAAATTTTTATAAATGGAAAATTTAAAAGTATGGGTTGTAACGGCGGATATGGGTTACGGACACCAACGGGCGGTTTATCCTTTAAGAAATATTGCAGAAGACAAAATTATAACTGCAGGCTCAAACGGAGAATCGACAGGGTTCGAACAGAAACTCTGGAGAAGAGTTTTAGGTGCGTACGAATTTATATCGCGTGCTAAAGGAATTCCTTTCGTTGGTAAATCAATCTTCAATCTGCTCGAAATTTTTCTTCGAATCCCCTCTTTCTATCCGATGCGCGATCTCTCGAACATAACATTCCAGGTAGATTTGCTGAAGAAGAGTATTAAAAAAGGGTTGTGCGAAAGTATGCTAAAACAAGTATCCACAAAGCATCTGCCGGTGGTTACATCATTCTATGCGCCGGCAATTGCTGCCGACTCGACCGGCATGAATACAGTTTATTGTATTATCTGCGATGCGGATATTAATCGTGTTTGGGCAGCAAAGGAACCGTGGGAAAGTAAAATAATTTACTTTGTTCCGTGCGGCAAAGCGGCACAACGGTTGAAAGCATACGGTGTGCCGGACGAGAAAATATTAATCACCGGTTTTCCTTTGCCCCATGAATTGACCGGCAACGAAAATCTTGCAACCTTAAAAAATAATTTAGGCAAAAGACTGAACAGACTGGACCCCGCAGGCATATTTTGGGCAAGACACGGCGTAAACGTAAAATATTTTTTGGGCGAAGAGAATTACAAAGAGTCTGCAGATAAAAAAATCACGCTTACATATTCTGTTGGCGGTGCCGGAGCTCAAAAAGAGATCGGCGGATTAATTGCCAGGAGTTTGAAAAACAAAATTCTAAATGACGAAATAAAACTTAACCTTGTTGCAGGAACAAAAGAAAATGTTAAGAAATATTTTGAATCGGTTGCCGCAGAAATTACAGCCGACAAATCCAAAATTAATGTCGTTTATTCCGGATCATTGAACAGCTACTTTGATAAGTTTAACGACTTACTGCACGATACAGATATACTCTGGACAAAACCGGGCGAACTTTCTTTTTATAGTGCATTGGGACTGCCAATCATTATGGCGCCAGCTATCGGCTCACAGGAAAAAGCAAATAGGAAATGGCTCAATGAAATACGTGCCGGTATAAAACAACTTAAGCCCGAGTACACAGATCAGTGGCTGCCGGAAATGATCAAAAACGGTTCCCTTGCCGAAGCTGCTTGGTCGGGATTTTTGAAAGCACGGAAACTCGGCACTTATAATATAATCGAAGTCCTTAAGAACGGAAAAATGAAGCCGGAAACCTCTCCGGTTATGAGGTAAGCAATGACCAGTAAGAAAAAAATAATGTTTGTTTATTTGAAGACCGGCGGCGGGCATCTGGCTCCGGCACGCGCTATATCAAATTATATGAATGCGGAAAAACCGCACCTTGCAGAAACCGTTTTAGTTGACGGTTTGAAACAAAGCAGCAGCTTTGTCAGACTTACGATTGAAGACGGCTACAGATTTCTTCAAAACAAAGCCAGGCGGCTTTACGAATTTATTTATCTAATTCACAAAATAAAATTGATTGCACGTATAAGCATCTTTCTGGTTGCACAAAATACCAAAAAATATTTAGCGGAGATGATCGAAAAAGAGAAGCCGGATACGATTGTAATTCTTCATTTCTTTTTAATTAAACCGGTCAACCACTTTATCAAAAATTGCAATAGAAATATCGAAGTTGTTTCGATTGTTACGGATCCGTTTACGCCGCACCCTCTTTGGTTTGCCGATAAAAAACAAAAGTTCGTGGTCTTCAGCAGTCAATTAAAAGAACACTGCATCGGTCTTGGTATTCCCGAAATGAATCTAAAAATTCTTCCTTTTGCCATAGATCAAAAATATTCCACGCTTGCAGGCGAAAAATACAAAGAAGGACTAAAGACAACGTTCGGTTTCACAAACAAAAAATTAGTACTTATACTGGGAGGAGGAGACGGGATGCCAAACGGTGAGAAAATTGTAAAGAACCTTCTCGGCCTTAACGGAAAAATTGAAATCGCTCTGGTTGCGGGCAAGAACAAAGAAATGTTCAACAATATCTCCGCGCTAAAGAAAAAGAATAACATCGATAAACTTAAGCTTTTCGGTTTCGTCGATCATATTTACGAATTAATTAGCATCGCAGATATAGTAATTACCAAATGCGGCGCTTCAACGCTAATGGAAATTCTCCTCTCACGAAAGATTCCGGTTGTAAATAGATATTTATGGGAACAGGAAAAAGGTAATATCGATTACATGCTAACACATAAAATGGGAATTTACGAAAGACAAACCGAAAAGTTGGTGGGCGAAGTACAACGGCTCATCGATGACAAAGATTACTACGATGAATACATAAGCAACATAGTTAAACAGAACATAACAAATGGAGTAACCGAAGTTGCCGAATATATTCTTGGTTTATAAAGTAAAAAATAATTCTGTAAATTAATTCATCTAAATGATATAGAATAATTCTATCCGCTAACGACCGGCATGCAGTGAGTTTCGATTTATGACTATAATCGTTAATTTTCTACTCCTTAAAATTTTTGGAAATAAAATGAAAAACAAATTTCTTTTCTTATTTGCGCTGCTAACGTTTTATCCTGCATTATTGTTTGCTCAAATTCCTGCAAAACCAAAGCTGGTTGTGGGTATTGTCGTAGATCAAATGCGTTTCGATTATCTTTATAAGTTCCAATCGAATTATGGCAGCGATGGTTTTAACCGTCTAATAAACGAAGGAACAAACTTTACCTATGCACATTTCAATTATGTACCTCTTTACACTGCGCCCGGTCATGCCTCAATTTACACGGGAACAACGCCGTACTATCACGGCATAATTAGCAACAACTGGTACGATAGAAAAACCGGAAAAGTAATTTATAGCTGCTACGATAATTCGGTCGGCGGTGTTGGAACGGACGGCGAAGAGGGAAGAATGTCTCCGAAAAATTTACTTACAACAACAATAACCGACGAACTGAAAATTGCTTCCAACGGCATGTCGAAAGTTATTTCTGTCTCGCTGAAAGACCGCGGTGCCATACTGCCCGGCGGGCATAGTGCCGACAAAGTTTTTTGGTACGACGGCGAATCCGGAAAATTTATTTCTTCTACTTATTATATGAAAACACTTCCGGCGTGGGTAGAAAAATTCAATGAACGAAAATTGGCGGATTATTATTTAAGCAGGGAATGGACGGCGTCGCTGCCCGCTAACAAATACAAAATCAATTCCCCGGATAACACTAAGTACGTGCCGGACGAGAATCACGAAGGGAAAAATACTTTTCAGCACAGTTTCAAAAATATCGATCCTAAAAAGAAATACGAGATATTCAGATACACGCCTTACGGCAATCAAATACTCTTAGATTTCGTACACGAAATTCTTTCAAACGAAAAATTAGACGGGAACGCTGCAATCAATTTTCTCGCAATCAGCTTCTCATCTACAGATTATATCGGTCACAAATACGGACCAAACTCGCAGGAAATCGAAGACACCTACATTAAGCTGGATCATCAGATAGGTGACCTGTTAAAACTTCTTGATAAACACATCGGGAAAAATAACTACTTACTATTTCTTACTTCGGATCACGGTACTATTGAAGCGCCCGGATATCTAAACGATTTAAAAATTCCGGCACGAAACTTCAATCCTGAAATTATTACGGATTCAGTTAATGCTTTTGCAAAAAGAGAACTCTACATAGATGGCATTGTAGAAAAATTCATTAACAAACAGATCTATCTTAACTACCGTAAAATTGAATCTGCCGGTTTAAATATCTTTAACATAACAGACAAAATTTGTGATTACCTTTATTTCGGATTTCCGGAGATTGCCGTCATTCAAAATAGAAATGATCTGATGAATGAAACCGCAAAGCGCGATTTTGACAATTTTATTTTAAACGGCTTCAATTACAGCCGGTCCGGAGATATTGCAATCGAACTGCAGCCGAACTTCCAGTTCAATGCAGGCAAAGACATTGTAACACACGGTACGCGCAACTCGTACGATACGCATGTTCCGTTATTATTTTTCGGATGGAAAATTCCACACAGAGAACCGAATGAACCGGTTTACACAATTGATATTGCACCAACCATATCTAACCTGCTTCAAATAACAGAACCATCGTCATCCATAGGTAAACCAATCTTAAACCTGCACTTTGAAGCTCAACGTTAGTGAACTTATAATCGGTTCTATTGGTTCGGATGATAAACTAAATCGATCGGCTAAAAAAGTTGAATAAAAAGCCTAACAGGTTAATAAACGAAGAAAGTCCGTACCTTCTTCAACACGCATACAATCCGGTCGATTGGTTCCCCTGGTGTGACGAAGCATTTGCTAAAGCCAGGCGCGAAAACAAACCCGTTTTTCTTTCCATCGGATATTCTACATGTCATTGGTGTCACGTTATGGAAAAAGAATCCTTCGAAGATGAAGAGACTGCCCGTCTGATGAACGATATTTTTGTTTCGATTAAAGTTGACCGCGAAGAGCGCACCGATATCGACAACATCTACATGCTCGTTTGTCAGATGATGACCGGCAACGGCGGGTGGCCCTTATCGATTGTTACGACACCGGATAAAAAACCATTCTTTGCCGGAACATACTTTCCACGCGAAAGCAAATACGGCAGCATCGGTTTCAAAAATCTAATAAAAAATATTAACGACGTATGGAAAAACAAACAGAAAGAAATTGAGGAAAGTTCGGATCAAATTATTTCGTATCTCAATCAAACTCAAACCGCTGCCGGAATTTCGGACATAACCGCCGCACACATGGAAGATGCTTACAATAATTTTCTGCGAAGATTCGATACGGTTCACGGCGGATTCGGCACCAGTCCCAAATTTCCTTCACCCCATAATTTGATGTTCTTACTCCGATACTGGAAACGAACCGCCAATCAAAATGCACTGGACATGGTTACAAAGACTTTAACCGGAATGCGCAACGGCGGAATTTACGATCATGCCGGTTTCGGCTTTCACAGATATTCGACCGACGATCGATGGCTCGTTCCTCACTTTGAAAAGATGCTCTACGACCAGGCTCTGCTAATCTTTGCTTACACAGAAGCATTTCAAGCAACTCAAAATCCGGAGTTCAAAAAAACTGCCGGAGAAATTATTACCTATCTTTTTCGCGATATGACTTCACCACACGGGGCTTTCTTTTCGGCAGAAGACGCCGACAGCGAAGGCATTGAAGGAAAATTTTATGTCTGGACTAAAGATGAATTGGCAGATGTACCCGGCAACAATGACGCCGAAATTGCTGCACAGATATTCAACGTAACCGCGGAAGGAAATTTTCATGTTGAAGATTCACGCCAATCAATTCATTCGAACATTTTGCATCTAACAAAATCTACTGACGAACTATCTTCACTCTTAAACTTAACCGTAGAAGAGTTACAAACAAAGATTGAGAATATAAGAACGTCACTATTCGCCGCAAGAGAAAAACGAATTCATCCTTACAAGGACGACAAAAGTCTTACCGGCTGGAACTGTCTGACTATTGCTGCTCTTGCCAAAGCAGGCAAAGCATTTGGCAACAAGACTTATATTATCAAAGCCGAACAAGCATTTGAATTTATCGAAACAAAATTAACGGATTCATCCGGCTCACTTTTACACCGGTACCGGAACGGCGAAGCAAAACTGCCCGGTACACTTGACGATTATGCATTTCTGATTTGGGCGGCAATGGAATTATATGAAGCAACGTTCGAAAAAAAATATATCGACAAAACGGTTCGGCTTACAGATTATACCATAAAACATTTTTACGATGAAGTGAACGGCGGTTTTTATTTTGCTGCAGACTATGCGGAAAAATTGATTGTACGCATCAAAGAATTTTACGATGGAGCAGTTCCATCCGGCAATTCGGTTATGATCTATAATCTATTGAAATTAAACCGGTTCACCGCCAATTCTTTTTATGAAGATATTGCTAAGAGGTCAATCGATTTTTTCTCAAGTAGTATTTCCAATGCCCCTTCCGGTTCTTCATTTATTTTCTGTGCTCTGGAATTTTTATTCGGTACCGCTCACGAAATTATTGTTGCAAGTGAAAAGTTCGACTCTGCAGCAGAATTCATTCTTGAAAAACTGAACAAATTATTTCTGCCGGATAAAATTTTAATCTTCCTAAACGGGTCCAACCAAAATCAAAGACCCGAATTTGATTATCTTGCAAATTATAAAACACTCGATGGTAAACCTACAATCTACGTCTGCAAAAATTTTATATGCAGCCTGCCGGCAAACGATTTGAGCAACGCCCTATTTCAGCCCGGCATCGTTGGCAGCCCCTAAGTCCTGTAGCAGACCGGTATAAGGTGAAATTTAAAACAAAGCCCCGCCGTTAAGGCAGGGCTTTGTTTACTAAAAGCTGATTGTTTAAAACAAGGAACCCCGAGTAGCCTCGGGGTTCCTTGCAGCTAACAGCTAAAAGCTTGTAGCTAATTGCTAACGATTACTTCATCAACAACATTTTCTTTACCTGTACAAAGCTTCCAGCCTGTAGTCTGTAGATGTACATTCCGCTTGCCAATCTTGAAGCATCGAATGTAACCAACTGACGACCTGCAGGCATTACCTGATTAACAAGGGTTGCAACTTCCTCGCCAAGGATGTTGTAAACCTTCAATGTAACACTGCTTTCGACCGGTAAATCGAACTTAATGTTTGTTGACGGGTTGAACGGATTCGGATAATTCTGGAATAATGCGAAATCTGTCGGCTTCTCTTCCTTCGAATCTGCAACATCTGTAGGACCAACATTAACGGTAAAGCTGTATGCAAAGAAATCGTTGTATGTTACATCCTTTGCAATTACAGTTATTACCGCATCGCCAATTCCAATCGGAGTAATTTGTAAGGTTGAACCGGTAGTTGTTGCTGTTGCAACCGCAATGTTAGACGACTGCGGAACGTACGTCAAACTACCGAGATTACCTGTAAATAGATCGCCGATATTGTAATTCTTTCCTCCTTCACTAAATACCAGCCATATTTTCTTATACACAGCTATGTATTTAGGAATTGCAGAAGCCGGATTTATCTTCATATTAGACTTTAAGCCAAATGTGAATGCAGCGCCGCCGGATCTTAGACCTGCATTAGCACCTCTGTTAATAGCTGTAAAGCCGGTAACAGAGTTAACTTCGTTATCATAAGCATTATTTGCACCTTGTAACAACCAGGCGTTATTAATATCACCAACAGCGCCATGCCTTCTAATAATTCTAACGTTAGCAGGAGCGTCAAAGTCTGTAAAGTTTCCGCCTGTCAATTCAAGATCGAATGGAGTTGTAGGACCAACACTACCCGGCGTTGTATAAATGTACCAGTAGAAGCTGGGGTATCTAGCAACATCAATACCTGCAGCAACACCATCGGTAATTGGAAGACCTACTGCACCATTAGGATTTGCATCAACATGGCTCGCTACAATCGCTACATTCGGATTTGTTGGAACACCAAAAGCCGGATTGAACGTAATAGCAACCGGTCTATAAACGGTGTTTGTACCAACAGGAAATACACTTCTTGCTTCCGTTGAACCACCGATAGCACCTGTATTAATCAAAGTCTTACCAACATTACCAACTACATGGCTTATATTAGTGCCCGTTACACCTGCTCTGGTAAAGCCCTGGCTAACCGCACCACCTGCTACGGCACCCGTTGTAGGAGCAGGAACAAAAAGAATATTGTTGCCGGTTACTATAAGACCATTTACAAATGTAACGGTTCCTGTTGCCAGGCTACCACCGCTAATAGTTACTGTATTATTGTTATTTGTTTTATTGATTGTTATAGCACCAATATTTAACGCCGGTGTAGCCGCAGGAACAGTAATAGTTGCGTTATTTGCACCACCAAATAC
>CAZQQC010000082.1:0-13716 GCA_964595365.1 uncultured Melioribacter sp. | reverse complement strand
CTTGTATTCATTGCCCGCCATCGTACTAGTAAAAATAGTAACCCTTAGCAAACGGTAGTTTTTGCTACGCTGAAAAAATCTTCTTTGTGCAAATGAACAGCATCGGCAACTATTTGCAAACTGGACAACCGATACATTCCCATATAATGATGTATTTATGAAATTAAAATTTTTCTCCTTGAGATTCTCTAATATGGCTTCCAACCGATCTTATTCTTCCCCACATCGATATGAAGAATATTACTATACCAAGGACCTGACCGAAAGCTGAAACGGTTAAAAGAAACTTTAGAACATCATTAAGATTTAAAAAGGAAGAACCTATTTGAGAAACAAATCGTATTAAGGTTGAGACGGTTATAATATAGTAAGTTATTAAAATTACCGTTGGATTATAAAATCTATCTTTCTTCTCAGCCCGGGGGAAAAACCATAATGCTACACCCATTATCATCATCATAACGGAACCGACAAGAATTATGTGTGTGTGAGCGGAGACGAGATCAGGATGGGGCCATGTGTTAAAGTAATTTCGTTCGATCAACATGTAAAGACCTGTCAATATTCCTAAGATGAGAAATATTATACTGGTCTTAATGAAATATCTTACCGTTGAAAACATAAGTTTGCCTTTCTCTTTATATGCTAGTTAGTAAATTTTATCCTAAGAATTTCACCGACTAAAATTGCAGCCGGGTACATAACTTCTTCCTCTACCTGTGCATGAAGTTTTAGTTTTTCGGAAAATTCAACATACTCGGGTTTATTCTCTTTTCGAGCAGAGAAAACTAAATTGTCTATCGCTTTAACAATAGCTTTGTGTTCTTCAAGCATGTGCGGAAGTTCTGCTTTTAGTTTATCAGTCATCGGGAGAACTGATCTCATTTCGTTGGTAACATTTTCTCTTGAAATTTCCCGTAGAAGACCCAATGGCGGTAGCGCAAATTCTTCTTCTTTGATAAAATGATTGTGTAGAATTTTAGCTACGTTCGTGGCTGCAGATCCAATTTCACCCTTTTCTTTTGTTGCTTTGAGAAGTTTGGAGTGAAGTTCTTCATGTTCGATTTTTAGTGACTTGGGTATTGCAATTGTCATTTCAACCGTTCCCCCTTCTTGTTTTTCTTTCTGCAGAATAGAAGCTGTTTCGAAAGTTTCCTCCGCAGTATGCAGAAAAGTAACATAAGTTTTCACAAACCTTCTTCCCGCTTCTACATTATTTGGATCATAACTTTTTGCAGCAATTACTTCATCGAATAATTTTCTGACCCTTTCAATTGGTAAATTAAATTTAGAGAACACATTATTAATTGGTTCGAAGGAATTTTTTTCAATAGATAAATCGGCTGCAGGAATGACTACCCCTAAATCCCTGCCAGCTGGTTTGAGCCCTGTGTATGATTCTCCTTCACTGGCTCTATGCAGACGAACTACCGTTTCAAAAAAATAATAATCGGCTAGTTCTTGAACTTCTTTGTTCAAGTCTCTAACAGAAAGTACTTTTTGAAACGCCTCTTTGATAACAACTTCATCGTCTTTGCTTATCCAGATGAGAACAAGATTAACATTATTTGTTTCGAGCGCTTTTCTAGCTACTTTAATAACGGGACCATCTATACTGTCGCAATGTGCCGATACATGGATTGCCGGAATTATCAAAAAATATGCAGCGGTTATCGACAAAAAAATGGTACGTAACATTGTTATCTTCATTTTAATACTCCTTTTTAATTCACACAATCGGTAATTCTACTATAATACGTTTATAGTGATTTTGAAAATTTCGTCTTTTGATTTAAGCCAGAGATTTTATTTTTCTCCTCCGGTTTTTCTAATCTGTAACTCACCTTAGGCAAGGTTTAGTCAACCGTGAAAAATTTAAATTGCAAAACAAGTATTTTTCTAGAACAACAAAAATTCGTTTGGCAAACCCAGCCTTTAGCTAACCTCATCAGTAATTAGCTTAAGTGATACTTTTTTATTTTTGCTATTAGGTTAACCCGTGAGATGCCGAGAATCTCGGCTGCTTTAGTTCTGTTATTATTTGTGTACTGCAAAACTTTCTGCAAATGTTTTTTTTCCATATCGCATAAACTTTGGGGAGGGGTGTCTTCGTCAAATCCGTATCCACCACCGTTGCTCTCTAAAAAATAACTGGGTAGAGATTTCTTTCTCAGTTCACCTGACGACTCGACAATTATCGCACTGTTAATTATGTTCATCAGTTCCCTGCAGTTGCCGGGAAAAGCGTACAACTTCAAACAGTTCAAAGCAGAGTCGGAAATTCTTTCGACATTCTTACTATATTTTTTATTGAACTTACAGAGGAAATAGTTTGCAAGCAGTTCAATATCTCCCTTCCTTTCTCTAAGCGGGGGAAGGCTAATTGAATTTATATTCAGGCGAAAGAACAAATCTTTTCTAAAATTTCCTTTCTTGATTTCTTCGAACAAATTTTTGTTTGTAGCGGCAATTATGCGAACGTCAACTTTAATATTTTTTGTTGAACCGAGCCGGTAAAATTCTTCTTCTTGAAGTACGCGCAAAAGTTTTACCTGTATTGGCAAAGTTAGCTCACCTATCTCATCGAGAAATAATGTTCCGCCGTCAGCTTCTTCAAGGAAACCTCTTTTATTGTGATACGCACCTGTAAAAGCTCCCTTTTCATATCCGAAAAATTCAGACGAGAACAATTCCTGTGCAAAAGCGCCGGCATTTACCGCTACAAACTTTTTATCCTTTCTGATGCTGATTGCATGAATTGCTTGCGCAACCAATTCTTTTCCGGAACCGCTTTCACCCCAGATGAGAATGCTATTATCCGTCTGTGCAAATTTTTCCACAATGTGAAATATTTTGAACATCTTTTCGTCGCATGTAATAATACCGGCAAATGCTTCTTTGTATTTCAAATCTTCCAATTTGAATTTGTGCGAGGGATCGACCTTCTTATCATGAAATTCTTTCTCCTCCACTGCTGCATCGATGGCATGGAAGAGCAAATCTTCATCAACTGGTTTGAGCATGTAATCGTATGTGCCGAGTTTCATTGCAGAGATTGCCAGATCAATATCTTCCACTCCTGTAAGAACAATCGTTTTAATGCTAAGTTTTGTTTTAACAATGTGTTTCAAAATATCGAGACCGGTAACGTTCGGCATATCCATGTCGAGAATCAGCACATCATATTTGTTGCCGTCAAGCATTTCGAAAGCTTTGGTACTGTCTTGCAGCACTTCCACTTGATATTTATTTTTCTGAAGAAAAAGAATGCGTAAAAAATTCAGAACCGCCTGGTTATCGTCGATTACAAGAATATTAGTCATTGTATTTCTCTACTTAACAGGAATTCTAACAGTGAAGGTTGTTCCACTTCCTACTTTAGAAGTTACATTAATTCTGCCGTTATGATCTTTGATTATGCCGTACGTTATCGATAATCCCAAACCAATTCCACCTTTGTCGCGTTTCGTTGTAAAGAACGGATCGAAAATATTTTTTAGCGTAGCATCGTTCATGCCGCATCCGTTATCGCTCACTACGAGAAGTATTTCTTTGCTCTGTTCGTCGTAATCGGTCTTTATTTTTATCAATCCTTCGCCGGCTTCTATAGATTCCGATGCATTGATTGTTAAGTTCAGCAGAACCTGCTCAAGTTTATTTATACTCCCTTTGAACAAAGGAAGATTTTCTTTCAGATCAACTTCAAGCTGCGCATATTTTTTTATGTGTTTTCTTGTCAATGTCAGGTTGTTTTTGATAATGTCGTTAAGATCGACCAGATCGGTTAATGCGCCGTTGTCTTTCTTCGCAAAATTTCTTAGATCACCAACAATTTTTTTCGTTCTGTTCGCCCCGTTGATCATATCGTTCACAAGAACGGAAATGTTTTCCTTGAAAATTGCATAATCCAGCCGCGCAATTTTCAAATCATTTTTCTTCCGGTAATATTCATCAAGTATCGGAAAAATATCATGGAATGATTCCTGAACAATTTTCAAATTGCCAAGTATAAATGTGTTCGGATTATTTATTTCGTGGGCAACACCGGCAACCAGTTTTCCTAAAGATGCAAGTTTGTATGACTGCATCAACTGCGCTTCCATAATTTTTTGATTCGTTATATCGCTGCAGACCTCCAGAACATGCTCGGTCTTCTTATCTTTACCAAGTATCGGGTGAGACCTCAAACGGAAAGTCTTTTCGTTATACTGGCGTTCAATCGAAAAATCTTTTGTGTAATTGAATGTTTCTAAAGCCGGGCACTGCTTACACGGTTCTTCTCTTCCGAAAACCTTTTTATAACATTTCCCTTCGTCGCCTATCCCATCTTTGTTAGACATGCTGATTTCGTATTGCCGGTCAACGACAACTATTGTGTCGGCAATCGCATTGAAAAACGTCCTCAACCTTTCCCGTTTCTGGTAACATTCTTCCGTAAGCCGCAAAAGTGTTTCGTTCTTTGCTTTTAAAATCTTTTGCTGTGTTTCGTAGTTTCTGGCTTTTTCTTCCTTTTCGATCAACTTAGAAATTTTTCCAGCAATTTCGTCGATCAACATCTGTTCTTCTCTAAGAAAACCGAGATCATTTTTTAGATAGATTCTAATCTCTCCATACTTCTTTTCATCTAAATTTATTTCGGAATAGATCATGTTGCGCACAGTTCGATGATCGATCTCGGTCAGACCAAATTTCTTTTTCCCTATTTCAATATTTACAATCGTCTCTTCAGGATACTGGAAAGCCGCTTCAAGTAATTTGATACATAAAACAAGCGCGTCATCAATTCGTGTGGAAGTTTCAAATTCTTTCGTTACACCGTAAAGACATTCGAGCTCTTTCACTCTTTCTTTAAGGTCATGTTCAATTCTTGTTAGACGGATAATTTTACCTTTCGTGCCAAGAAAGAATTGTATTTCTCCCAAACTTTTACACGAACGGAACACAAGCAAATCGTCGCCGATGCCGCCCAACCGGAATAAGAAAGGTTTGTTTCCGGTTTCCACACACTCTATTGCTTCGCTAATTTTTTTCAAATCATCTTTAAAATTACCTTGACCGGTTTTGAGATGCGTTAAATCAATTTGATTTTCTTTCAAAAGTTTGGATAATGATGTGCCTACGAAAATTAGACTTCTATCTTCGCCTATAATTGCAAGATGATCGAAGAAGTCAAGAATCAAACCGAAATCGTCAAACGGGCTCATACTAACTTCTTTTTGACATTACTAAAATAGTAATTCTCGGGATAAGTAATTACAGGTTTTACAGGATCGAATGTTGATAAGTCAATTTTATATTTTATGAACGAAAATTTCTGTTTTCTAAATCCGTTGTTGAAATAATTTTCCAACCAGCAGTTCTGCTTATCCATGTATTTGTAAAAACGGTCAACAGTTTTTATTTCGTCTAATAAATCATCAAACGAATTGTACCGGAACTTTGTCGAAAAGTGCGAAGCCAAACTGCTGATAAGCTGCCAATTTTTATTCTGATGAAATCCGGCAACAATTTGCTTGGCACTTTGAACCGTGTTGTCGCAGCGAAAGTAAGTGCCGTCTTGTTCAATATGAGTTGCAGCAGGCAGAACAACATCGGCTTCCTTTATAGTATCGGTGGAATAACTGTCACAAACAAACAAGAACTCTACTCCGCCAAAATATTTTCTCAAGTGTTCATATCGAAAAGGATCTTCACCAAATATCAAAACGGCTTTTATCCCGCCGCGTTTCAATTTTTTTGCAAGGTCGACCGGTTTGAATATGGATTTGATTTCGGTCTCCCATGTTTTTTCGATCCTATCAATTTCATCCAATTCATCGAACCTTACATAACCGGGCAAGTACTCTAAAACTGCTCCCATTTCCATAGCACCAACCGAGTTGTTGTGTTCTCGTAATACAATGATTCCGTTATTCGGTTTTGCAATTCTTCCGCAAAGCAAAAGGTAATTACCAATTGCTTTCAAATCATGAATTGATTTGTCATAAGTCGAATCGATGTTGTAAACGAAAATAATGTTAGAAGAATCTTCGCCAAGCTGATTTACCAGCATTTCAAATTTTGTTTTATCAATCCCGATGTAGTTCAATGCTTGTTCGATATCGGTTTGATCGAGCATCTCTTTCAAGCCATGAAAATTATTTGTTTGTCCGGCTACAAATTGAGAGTCATAAGCACAAAGATCAAATAAGTGTTTCATAAGAGCGTTCATCAGAAGAGCGTTTGTTCCCTTCTTGCTGTCGATCCACAAGTCGGCGGATTTTGTCAGTTCGCTCTCTATCGAACTTATAAGAATTAGTTTCGCCCCTTTTTTTTGTGCAGCTTTAATTTTTAATTCCATCACAAGATTTTCATCGGATAAATTTGAGTTGACAACAACTATCACGTTGGCATTTTGCAGTTCTGCCATACTTGCAGTAGATGTAGTAAAACCGATCATATCATCGAGACAGTTTTGTTCAATGCCAAAAAGCATGTGAGTAAAACTCGAAATGTTATTGTTTTTCAAACCGATGCGTGTAAATTTCTGCAATAGATAAAGTTCTTCGTTCGAAAGTTTTGGCGAAGCAAAGACTGCGACCGAATCATTTCCGTATTCCAGCATAACTGATTCAACTTTTGTTTTGATATACGCAAGCACTTCTTCCTCATTGGCGCGTTGTGCCAGTCCGTTTCGTTTAATCACCGGACCGAGAATTCTATTCTTGCCGTAAAGGTAACGGTAACCAAATCTTCCTTTACTGCACAGATAACCCATGTTATGTTTTTCTTGCATTTCTTCGATAGAATTTGAAATGTAAAAAATGTCGTCGCTGATTTTTTTGAAATTCACTTTACAGCCAACAGAACAAAAGCAGCAGACGGTTTCTACATTTTCTTTTGGCAACGTTCCCAGAATTTTGAACGGATATTTTTCACTGATGGCTCCGGTAGGACAAACATCCACACAGTTTCCGCATCCGATGCAGTTTGTTTCCTTGAGCGATTTCTCCATCGCCGGTTTAACAATAGATTTGAACCCGCGGTAAACGAAACCCAGTGCCGAGACTTTAAGAATTTCTGCGCAAGTCCGCACGCATTTGCCACAGTTAATACATTTATTTGGATCGAGCTGAATGAACGGGTGCCTCCGGTCGATAATATACTTTTTTGTCTCGCCGGTAAATCCCGAAATGTTAATATTATACTCGTCGCAGTATTTTCTCAGTTTGCAGTCGATATATTCGGAACATCCGCATTCCATGCAGCGCCCGGCTTCAAGTTGAACCTGGTTTTCAGAAAAGCCTTTTTCAACTTCCAGAAAATTTTGAACGCGGTCGCTCACCATCAATTCATTCATTTTTTGCCGTGCTAATTTCTTTACTTCATCAAATTCTCTGGCTCCCGGTTTTGAAAGATTGTGCTTTAAGCTGTAAAATTTAGGCGCCGATTTATGAGCATGCCCGGTTAGCAAGAAATCCATAATCGATTTTGCCGCTTTCTTACCTTGAGCAATTGCCGTGATTGCATTGAAAGGACCAGTAACAACATCGCCGCCGGCAAACACACCGCGTATAGAAGTTTCGAGCGTGTCTTTGTCTACACAAACCGTCCCCCGCTTTTCAAGTGTGCAATCAAAATCAAAAGCATTGAATAATGTATCTACAGATTGGCCTATGGCGCCAATTAAATAATCGCACGGGATAACAAATTCCGAACCCGGTAAAGGAACCGGCTTCGGTCTCTCGCCGGGTCTGCACTCTTCAAGTTTCATCTTCAAACATTCCATCGCTTTTATTTTGCCATTTTCCGAAATGAGCGACTTCGGGTTTGTAAGAAATAAAATTTCAGCGCCTTCTTTTTGAGCCGATTCAATTTCTTCGTAATGAGCCGGCATTTCTTTTATGCTTCTGCGGTAAACAATTTTCACTTCTTCAGCGCCGCATCGAACTGCTGTTCTTGCAGCATCAATGGCTGTGTTACCCCCGCCCACAACAATCACTTTCCCGCGAAAATTCGGAATGCTTTTTAATTCCATGTCACGGAGAAAATCGATACCACGATAAACTCCGCCAGTATTGTCTTCTCCTTCCAAACCAATGCCACTTGCCTTGTGAGCGCCCACAGCAACAAACAGTGCATCGTATCCGCTTCTCATCAAATCTTTGATGCCGAAATCCAACCCGAGTGATACATTGGTTCTAACTTCAATACCCAGATTAATTATCCAATCAATCTCGGAGTCAAGAATTTTTTTCGGGAGTCTGTATTCCGGAATTCCATATCGAAGCATTCCGCCCAGCTTAGGAAGTTTTTCAAAAATTGTTACAGAATAACCTTCAACCGTCAAATAGTACGCGCACGAAAGTCCGGCAGGACCGCCGCCAATTACAGCAATTTTTTTTTCTTTCTTTTCTTTTAAGACCGGTTTCCATTTATGAATCGCGTCTTCATCTGCAATGAAACGTTTGAGCGCATTCACGGCAACAGGTTCGTCTACATTATTTCTCGTACAAGCAGCCTCGCAGTTCCTAACGCACACGCGTCCAATTGAAAGCGGCAGCGGATTATTTTGCTTGACAAGTTTCAATGCTTCTTCATATTTGCCAAATGAGATCAAGGAAATGTATGCTTGTGCATCTACACCGGCAGGACAATCATTTTTGCACGGTCCAATGCAGTCTGCATAATGATTTGACATTAGCAGTTCCAAACACATTTTGCGCGATTCGATAACTTTTTCGGAGCGGGTTTTTATTTTCATTCCATCATAAACTTTTGTTGAACATGAGGGAAGCAGTTTATTCGAGCCATCTATTTCAACTACACAAAGAAAACATGACGTAAAATGTTCCAGCCGCTTATCATAACACAAAGTTGGAATTTCATCGAGTTGTTTTTCCCGCACAACTTCCAGAATCGTTTTATCTGCCGGCGTAACAATTTCTTTTTCATTGATCGTAATCCTAATTTTTTTCATCGAAGTCTTCCTTCAGTTTTTGATAACAGCGTCAAGATTACAGATATCGAAACATTTGCCGCATTTGTTACAAAGATTTTGATCAATAACATGAACTTCTTTTTTGTTGCCAGTGATAGCACCCGATGGGCACGCCTTGATGCAAAGTCTGCATCCTTTACATTTTTCTTCGCTGATATAAAATGAAATTAAAGAAGGACAGCTGTGAGCAGGGCATTTTCTATCGACAATGTGTGCAATGTACTCATCGCGAAAATAATTAAGAGTTGTAAGAACCGGGTTCGGCGCGGTTTGGCCTAAACCGCAAAGACTGGCATTCTTAATCTTGCCAGCAAGACTTTCCAGCAGTTCCAAATCTCCTTCTTTGCCGGTTCCTTCCGTAATTCGTTCAAGAATCTCCAGCATTCGTTTTGTGCCTATGCGGCAGAATGTACATTTGCCGCACGATTCAAGCTGTGTGAAATTCAAAAAATATTTTGCAAGCTCGACCATGCATGTAGTTTCATCGAGAACGATCAGTCCACCCGACCCCATTATAGCGCCTGTGCTTGTAATTTCGTCGTAATCAATTTTCAAATTTCCCATGCTAGCGGGAATGCAGCCTCCCGAAGGACCTCCGATTTGAACAGCTTTAAATTTTTTATCATTTTTGATCCCGCCTCCAACATCAAAAATAATTTCGTTAATCATCATACCCATTTCTACTTCGACCAGTCCGGTTCGTTTAACTTTTCCGGCAAGGGCAAAAATTTTTGTTCCTTTACTTTTTCCGGTTCCAAGGGCTGCATATTCCTGCCAGCCGTGCAAAATTATCCACGGAACATTTGCATAAGTTTCAACATTATTTATGTTCGTCGGTTTTCCCCATAAACCATGCACAGCAGGAAAGGGGGGACGCAACCTCGGCACCCCGCACTTTCCTTCTATTGAAGCCATCAGCGCAGTTTCTTCGCCGCAAACAAATGCACCAGCTCCTTCTTTAATTTTTATGTCAAAGCTAAAATTTGAATTAAATATTTTTTCGCCAAGCATTCCGTGGTTTCTGCATTGAGAAAGTGCGGCTCGTAATCGTTTGATAGCTAAAGGATATTCAGCACGGCAGTAGATGTAACCTTCATCGGCACCGATAGCATATGCTGCAATCATCATTCCTTCTAATACTGAATGCGGATCGCCTTCAATAACGCTTCGATCCATGAATGCGCCGGGGTCGCCTTCATCGGCATTGCAGATCACATATTTTTTGTCCGACTTCTGATCGAACGCAAATTTCCATTTCATGCCCGTCAAAAATCCTCCGCCGCCTCTACCGCGCAAACCGGATTTTGTAATTGTCTCAATTACTTCCTCGCGGTTTTGCTGTTTCAAAACTATTTGGATTGCTTTGTATCCGTCGCGTGCAATGTATTCATTAATCGACAATGGATTGATCACACCGCAATTGCGCAAAACAATTCTTTTTTGATTTTTGAAAAACGACTCCTCTTTCGAAATGTTTTCGCTTTTTACAATCCAATCGTCGACCGGCTGATGATTGATTAAATGCTGGTTGATAATTTTTTCTACTCTGTTAACCGTTACCCTGGAATAAAGGTAGCTTTTGCTGTCTTCTTCAACTTCAACCAGGGCTTCTTCGTAACACATTCCCATGCATCCGGTTCCGATAAGATCATAGTCAAGATTTTTGTTTTGCAGTTCTTCCTTGAAACGGTTGAAAACCAATTCTCCGCCGGCAGATATTCCGCAGGTACCAAGCCCCACTTTAATTCTTTTCATACTCTACCCGCACTTTTTCTGTAGTGCGGAATTTTTTCAAAGTCCTTTTGATTTTTTCGGGTGTCAAGCTGCCAGAAGTTTCATCATTTACCATCATAACAGGTGCCAGAGAGCAACAGCCAAGACATGCAACCGAAAGCAAACTAAAATTTCCGTCGTTTGTTGTTTCGCCCGCAGTAATTCCCAGCTCGTCCTGAAGAACCGAGAGCACCGTCTTAGCGCCGTTAACGTGGCATGCAGTTCCCTCACAAATTCTTATGATCTGTTTTCCCGGCGGTTTTAGCCGGAACTGAGCATAGAATGTTATTACACCGTAAATGTCGGCGGGAGGAATTCCAACCAGTTCACCGATGTAATAGATAACTTTTTCAGGAATGTATCCGTACGAATTTTGCGCAGACTGAAGAAGGGGAATCAACGAACCACTTAGATGACGTTTAGTGATCAAATCGATCTTAAAATTTTCGATTTCTTTTTTTTCTTCGAGCAATTCAGACTCAATCATGACAACACCTTTGTAAGTGCAACACACACCAAATTAGAATTTGCGTTCTGAAAATACTTTTCATCAACAAACTCAAGCCGAAAAAAGCATTTTACATTTCGAAAATGTTGATTATAGGATATTCTTTCACTTTCAAAATGCCATCCATGTTAACAATCCTGTTATGAATGACTTTATCGATTTCACCGAATTGAGAACCGTAAATCATCAGGATCATGTTATAGCTGCCGGAGGTGTAATCGCAGTAGAGAACATTTTCTGTCAACCGCAATACAGGATAAAGCTGCGCTACCTTTTCACGTTCAACATCGAGCAGCACATACGAATAAACCGATTTGCTCGAATCGCGTTCTTTGCTCATGCCCGGCGTGTCTTCAAACAAAGTGATTCCAGAAGTGTTGATGATTTCTTTGATATTATCGTTGAGAAGCGGAACATCAACCGGCAAAAATTCGGCATTCAAAATTCCGTTTAAGGATTTGACTTGATTTTCAAATATGCCACGGCAAGAAACAGCATTATCCGATTGGATTAGAAGAAAAATATCAATATCGCCTCTTACCGCATCGCAATAAAGTACACCATCGGTGAAATAAAGTGTTCTGTAAAGATTGAAGAAGTCTACATCGTCGTTTACTTTGATAAGCGCATAACCGGCAGAAATTTTTTCTTCTTTTGTTTTAACAACCTTAGAAGGAATTAGTTTTGAATGCTTTTCAAGAATTTCGTTTATCCTTGCAATCAAATCATCGGCAGTAAAAGGTTTCTCAAGCAAACCTTCAGATTTCAACTCCTCCAATTCACTCATTTCCATTTGATCTGCATAACCGGTTATGTACATCATTGCTGTTTCAGGGTATTTAGTTTTAATAATCCTGCCCAGTTTAATGCCGTTGATATCAGGCAAATCGATATCCACAACCACAGTGTCGAGATTAACAGAATTTTTTTTGTAGAGTTCGAGTCTGTTCAAAGCAGTAAAACCGTTTTCGCACGGATCAACATCATAGCCATACTGGCTTAAGCTTATCGATAATGATCTTCTTAGCGAAGATTCATCATCAACAAGCAATATTCTCTTTTCCATCTCCTTCTCCTTCAAAGTCTTCAACTAATCTTTTAGAACAAAACATGTACCACAGAACAGCTCTCTTATATCGTGCATTTTCACTTGTTAACTTGCAAAGTAATATTGTGTTCTGTTACAGAAATTTACAATAAGCCTGTAAGGTTTGGTTTGGATTGATGTTACGTGCCGATATTTTTTTTAACAGCAAGGGGGCTGCCGGCAATGTAATCTCTCCTGAAGCTTTACCACAGTCAATTTGTTATGGCAAATAGTGGTAGCAATTTATTTCATTCTTGCTGAACTTGCCGGCTGCTTCAGACAGCCATAACGAAGCTTAATTAATTGATCATCAAGATTGAGCGATCAAGCAATGGTTAAACAACAGGAAGTCCTGCCTCAATAATTTTTTGCAGAGAGTTTTAGTACTTATTGCAAGTTGTGGTAAACCGACTGAACATCGTCATCTTCTTCCAGGGATTCAATCAGTTCATTTACTTCTTTCTGCTGTTCTCCGGAAAGTTTTTTGTAATTAGCAGGTATGTACTGAAGTTCGGTTGCTGTAATGTCGATATTTCTTTCTTCAAGTGCTTTTTGCATTGAACCATATTCCTGGAACGGTGTGTAGATGTAAATATATTCGTCATCGTACGAAAAATCGTCGAGTCCGAAATCAATCAGTTCTAATTCCAGATTATCGAGATCCACAACTTGCGATTTCGGTACCTTGAACAAACCTTTTCTTTCAAACATAAACGCAATCGAGCCGGTCGTTCCTAATGATCCTTCGTGCTTTCTAAATAAATGACGAACATTTGCAACAGTACGTGTAGGATTATCGGTTGCACACTCAACCAGCACAGCAACACCGTGTGGCGCGTATCCTTCGTAAACAATTTCCTGATAACCAGCAGTATCTTTCGATGAAGCACGTTTGATTGCAGCCTCAACTTTATCTTTGGGCATGTTGACACTTTTTGCGTTCTGAACTGCAATTCTCAACTTAGAATTTGATTTAGGATCCGCTCCACCTGCTTTCACTGCTATTTCAATTTCTTTCCTAACTCTGTTGAATGCTTTAGACATTCGCGCATAGCGTGCAAACATTTTATGTTTTCGAGTTTCAAAAATTCTGCCCATCAATCACCTGCAATAATTAAACTTTGTTTTTTGTTAGCAAATTTAATAATTCGGAATTAAATCCTAACAACATACTGAATAAATAATTGGAATCACTGTAGTACGGTCGTTAGCCGATAGAATCATTCTATTTGATTTGAAATTTTTTCTTCATAATTATTCCGATTGTATGTGAAATGTCGATACATTTTGTAGGAATAAAAAACAACAGGACAGCACTGAATTGGAATATCAGTTTAATTGTCAAGCAAATTAAACATTACTTCGAAG
>CAZQQC010000081.1:0-13871 GCA_964595365.1 uncultured Melioribacter sp. | reverse complement strand
CAATTATACAAACGACGAATATCCTTTTCTTCACGAAGAAAAAACTTCTGATGTACTTGCAAATTATTTTAACATAAGCGATAAAAAGCCGAACTTTGTTTTCATTATTACAGAAAGTTTGGGACGCGGATATTCAGGCGAAAATGCTTACCTCGGTAGTTTTACACCTTTCCTCGATTCGTTGGAAAAACAAAGTCTTTACTGGGAAAATTTTTTAAGCACTGGCTGAAGAACATTTGCGGCTCTGCCGTCTATCTTCGGTTCGCTTCCCTTTGCCGAAAAAGGTTTTCTTGAGCTGGGCGATAAAATGCCCAACCATTTTTCTCTGATCAAATATTTGAAACATTACGGTTATACTGTAAATTTCTACTACGGCGGTGATGCGCATTTTGATTTGATGGATATTTTTCTTCGCAAGCAGGGAATCGATTTTATTCTTGATCAGAAAAATTTTGGCAACGGTTATAAAAAAATGCCTACATCGGGCACCGGATTTTCCTGGGGCTACGGCGACAAAGATTTATTCAAACGAAGTTTCGATATAATTAATTCTTACAAAACCGGGAACCAGCTGAATATCTATCTTACTTTATCAATGCATTCGCCGTTCATTGTCGAAAACATGGATTACTACCGCAAAAAATTCGACGCGGTATATTCCAAACTACATTTAGATCTGCAGACAATGGATGAAGTAAAAAATTATAGGGACATACTTTCATGTGTTCTTTATACCGATGATGCGTTTAAAGAATTTTTTGAAGCCTACAAAAAGAGAAATGATTTCGACAATACCATTTTTATTATCACCGGAGATCACAGAATGCCGGAGATACCTATAACAACACAGATAGACCGGTTTCATGTGCCGCTGATAATTTATTCGCCTCTTCTCAAACGAACAACTAAATTTTCATCTATCTCCTCGCACTTCGATATAACTCCAACGTTGCTCGCTTTCCTATCCAACAAATATAAAACCGTAAAGGTTGCAGCTTCAACTTTTATCGGCTCTTCGCTTGATACAGCAAGACAGTTCCGGAACATTCACAGTTATCCTTTAATGCGGAACAAAAATGAATTGCTGGATTACCTGTACCGGGATTATTTTTATTCGGATAAAACTCTGTATAAAATTAGTCCCGATTTAGATATTTCACCCGTTGAAGATAAAGCTGTTGAAAATAAAATTACGAACATATTCGAAGATTTTAAGAGGCGGAATAATTTCATGATTCAAACAGGTGCATTGGCGCCGGATAGTTTGACCGGATGGAAATGAAATTATTGCCGGCGTAACGAATCGTAGAAATTTTTTAGAATTGTACTTACAAGCGGTTCGTAATACAGCCAGAAAAAACTTTTCCGTTCCGTAGCATCGTTAGATGAATACATGAACCATCTGAATTTGGTTACACCGGCGAATTTCGCGAGAAAATAATCGATGGGATTATCACAAAAGTCGCCGCTGAAGTAATAAAATTTATAATCGTTATCATAATGTTCGATTACGGCAGGAAACGGATTTGGAATGTCGATCGATTTCAAAATAGAATCGCCGCGAACATTTGTAAAAATCCGGTAAACGGAAACAACATTGTTTGTCTGTCGCGTAAGCATCACATCGAACCAATATGAGTACTTCACTTTTCCGGGGATATTAAATCTGCTCTGGCTCAAATTGTTAGAAATAATATATGGTGTTTCTTCTGCAAGATCTTTTTTGTATTCAAGAATTTCTATTCTGCCTTTATCGTGTACCAAAACAATTCCGGATTTTCTAAACGGCCATCGATTGTTATGCTGGCGTTTGTAATCCACCGTAACCCATATTGGTATTTCTTTATTCACAGTTGTATCGAGACTGTAAAAGAATCTGCCTGTCCATCCTGTCCATCGAACACCGAATATATCTTCAAACACGGAACGTACCTGCATCGAGGTTGGCGTAGCAATATCGTTGAACTCAGTGAGAATTAATTTATGTTTTTGTTTCATTAAATCTATAAGTTTTAAATCATTAAGCGTCATACCGCCATACATCGATTTTGGGTACCCGCCTCTCAAGTTATTGCCAAACCAGTCTTTATTGCTAATACCATATGTGTCTGTGAAATAAATCATGTCGGTTCTGTCTGCAAAGTTATTAAGTGCGGATTCATCGTAATGTTGAAAATCTTTTATCTTATACTGCCATTTATTTTTTGGAAAGAAACCATAATAGTCCTCCGAGACCGAATAAAAATCGCGATTCGGTTTAAGGTATTTTTCGTGTGTCAGAATCCAGTTGAAAGATTCGTGCTCGCTGCCTTCCGGGGTTAGAACTGTTTTATCTACAATTGCTACCTTCAGTTCTTTTGCCGGTTCTATAAACCAGAACAAAAACATCAATATAGGCAGCATAGAAATTACCAAGATGAGAGCAACTATACTGATGAGATGCTTTTTTTTCATTCGTGTATTTAATTAAAACAAAAACTTAATTCCCATACCAATAGATAATTTGGTACGAAAATTATCTGTAAGAAATTCCTGTCTATTATAATCTCCCGAAAAATTAAGAATTAAAATGCGGCTCACTTTCGACTGATATTCCAAACCAAACTTGTTTGACTTCAACCAGTTGCCCTGAAGATCAAGGGAAGTTTCGGAAGGCGTAATCCCGAATCCTAAAGATAAAGCCAGATAATCGTCGGCAGTTGAAAAATAGTAACGAACAATCAACGAATATGAACGGGACGCTTTTGCCACTTGCGGCGTAATAAATGTTCTTAGCGAGAACCAATAGTTTCCGTAATACTTTCCAAGTGCAAAAGTGTAGATCCATGTATCGCCGGAATATTTGAGTAGACGGAAACCACCGTCAATTTCAAAACTAAGCGGAAGACTTAAGTAAAGCGAAGCGCCATATCTGATCCTCGGAAATACATCGTATTTAGAATAACCGGCATTCAAATAAGAATAAACTCCGTTGCCGAACCGCGGGTATATATCCACTTCGTACTGCATGCCGTTTGTTTCGAATCTCCTGGCAAAATTCATTCTTAGAATTGCTGTTCCGATTGGAGTCCGCCTCGAGTAACTTATCGATCCTAACTGCCACGGATTGAACGTTTTATCGAATTTGTCATATTCGTATGTAACTCCAATCGCATTCTTCCTTACTTTTTCTTTCAATCTTTCGGCAAACGATAATGCATCGGGATTTGAACTGTTAAGTGAAAGTAGTTTTTCTAGTACGGCAAACGCTTCATCGTACCTTTCCAGATCGTCAAGTACTCGAGCTTTCTTCAATAATAAATCGGAAGAAGCAGGATAGTAAACTAACCCCCGGTTGCAATATTCAAGAGCTTTTTGTGAGTTGCCCGACCAGTATTCAAGATCGACCGCAGCATTGATCGCATCTTCGTTGGTCGAATCTTTCGACAGAACATTGGTTAAGACGGCTCTGGCACTATCGTACATGCTATCCCACGTATACAATCTTCCGAGAAAAACAGACACGTCGCTGTAGTTGGGACTTTTTATTAGAATTGTTTTACAAATTTCACGTGCGAGTTTTCTATTCTTCTGGTTGAATGCAGCATCTCTGGCTTTTGCAAAAAGCTCATCCGAAGAAAGCTGGTTCTGTGCAAATAAGCTGGCACTGAAAAGGTAAATTAGAAAAAAGGAAAAACGTTTCATCGGCTCCTCGGCTGTATATGAATTGTTATAACCGAATTGTAATGTGTCTCATTTTCCACGTCCAAATAAAATTAATACAAGGATATTAAAAATTATGCTCAGTGTAAAATATTTACTATAACAAAGAAGAAGCCGTCTCAAAAATAATTTATCAAAAAAATAAATCTGTGAAGATCTATTTAATTCGTGGTATCCGTATTCTATTCTAAATTAAACAGGTACTTTTGAGACAACTCCCCCTCTGCAACTTTCTTCTGTACATATTACAAAATGGCGGAAGAAGCAAGCAATTTTTATTTAGCCTGCTTCTTCCCGGGGAGGATCAAATCATTTTATCAAAATCATTTTCTTAGATATGTTCACGCTGTTGCCGCTGAATCTGTAAATATATATTCCGGATGCGAGCCGGCTTGCATCGAAGTTTACACGGTGGATTCCTGTATTGATTTCACCATCGACTAAATTAGCAACTTCCTGACCGAGTACGTTATACACTTTCAACGAATATCTTCCACTAACAGGCACAGCAAACTGGATCACTGTAGCCGGGTTGAAAGGATTCGGATAGTTTTGAGCAAGATCGAATTTGGTTGGAATTACATCCGAATCGTTTACAGATGTAATAGTATTGCCGTCCGATGATTTATAAATACTTCCGGATTTGGTTCCAACAAATACATTGTTAGAATTCGGGTTAGCAATAACGGAAGAAACTCCTGCATAGTTCAAGCCAAGGTCGGACCATGTATTGCCGTCGTCGGAAGAAACTTGAACACCGCTTGTAATCGAGCTTAAATAAATTTTGTTCCCGGCATCAGCAGAAATTGAATAAACAAACGTAACGCCGAGCGATGTTAATTTCGTCCATGTTTTGCCGCCATCGAGCGATCTATAAAGACCATCGCCGTATGTTCCGGCAAAGATAGTTGTTGAAGTTGAACCAAGCGACCAAACATTTTGGTTCGCTACTTTTGTCCATGTGGTTGTACCGTACGCCAACTTGAAGATTCCTCCGCCAATCGTTCCGGCAAATATATCTCCGCTGCCAGCAACAGATAATGTCTGTATGGTTAAGAATCCTCCAAATCCATTATTAAGTTGGGTCCATGTTGTTCCATTATCCGAAGAAATGTAAACTCCAAATCCCCATGTGCCCGCATAGATGACGCCGCTTTTAGATGCAAGTGCATGAACTTCCTTACCGGCAAGATTTGTTAAATTCCAGCCCGAACCTTCGAATTTAAATACACCTTTCTCGGTTGCTGCAAATAGATAACTGTTGCTAACATTCAGTGACCAGATGAAAGATGCATTCATGCCGGAGTTGATCAATGTCCAGTTTCTTCCGCTATTTGTTGATTTGTAAATCTTACCGCCCCACGTACCTGCGTAAATTGTGTTGCCATCGTAAGCCAAAGTGTAAACTATTGCACCGTTACCGAAAGAGCCTGTTGGTTGCCAGTTGTTCCCATTACCATTTTTTCCGCTTCCATTGTCAATACTGCTGACAGTGATAGTTATACTTGAACTATTATTGTTGGAATTCGGATCTGGAGCTGAAGAAGAGGTTACGGACGCAATATTTGTAATTTTCAAATCGAACGGAATATGACCGTCGAATATTTGATAGTTGAATTGACCCATTCCGGTAAGTGATTTGCAAATCATTTGACCGTTCTGAACACCACTTACAAAATTAACTGCCGCAAATGGCGCTAAGATCGTTCCTCTTATGTCTATTCCTTGAATTGTAAGAGAAGTTGCTTGATAAAAATTGTAAAGTACATTATTGATTGCTGTTCCGTTGACGACCTGACCACCTGTCCAGCTGACATTGGTACCGTCGATGTTAACCAGAACCGCAGAACCGTTCGGAACATCGATGACAAAATTATTTGCTGCCGAAAGATCAGAGCCGTTTACTTTAAATACATTCAAATAAGGATCGGTTCCGGTTAAGGTTAATCCGCCATATTGGAATGTTGCTGTTCCATTTACAGTATATATCGATAACGTAGTTGACAGACCTTCCAGGTAAGCTTTAGCTGCTGTAAAGTCTATTACATTATCTTTCCTCAAAGTTCCGCCGGTAATACTAACAGAAGATTGTGGCAGATTTGTTGCGTGTCCGTAAACAACATTACCATTATAGACTGAGCCGCTGGTGAAAATTAAATCATTGCCAACTACAAGAACATCGCCGCTGTTCGGTGGTAATTGATCTCCAATAGAGTAATTTGAAAAAGAGGCATTATGACCGACTGCAACTTTACCTTGTGTATCAGAAGAAGGCTGTGTAATATCTACAAGTACAAACAGATTGAAATCTTTTGCTACACCAAGATCAAAGCCAGAATTGTTAATTTGTCCACAATTAACTTTAACAGTAATTGATAAAGTAGCGAATGCGCCGTTTGTCAGATTGCCCGTATTCCAGATGCCCGTTGTAAGATCATAAGAACCTTGAGAAAGCGTTGAAGAAATATAATCCAAACCGGCAGGCAGCAAATCTGTTACATTAATATTATTAGCATTGCCAGGGCCCATGTTTGTAGCTTTGATTGTAAATGTTATCTTATCGTCACACTTTGGATTTTTATTATCCACAGTCTTTTCAATTTTGATATCGGCTTTATTTTCTTCGCAAACTATAGTAGCGGTTACACTGCTTTCGTCAACAACAGTTGTCGAACCATCAGCTGGGTAACCTTCAGCCCTAACTGTATTAATGATTTGTCCGCAATCCTTATCGCCCGTTTGATAAGTCATTGTAAATGTTGTTGAAGCACCGGGATCGAGAACATCAATATGTTTTATTAAATGATTTCCGGATGGATTGAGCATAGCATCAAAAATATCTACACCGCCGCGCAGTTGAATATCGCCGCTGTTTTCCACTACAAATGTATAAGTTATTACTTCTCCCTTACTATAAGATTGTTTATCGGCGGTCTTAATAACAATAACACCTGTCCTGTAATATCCAAAGTCAAGGGTCAAATCATCACCGCAATTGAGAGTCGTATTTTTTGAACCGCTGTTGTTTGGCGATGTATACCATTTAGTCTGTGAGTTGCTATACAAAGCGCCGCCTACCTGGAAGTTTGATACAGCTATCCTAACTGTATAATCACCATTAGCTATATTCGAGAAAGAATATTTGCCTTTCACATCTGTGGTTGCAGTTGCTACAACTGTTGAACCTTTCAGTAACTCGACTTTCACTCCCGGAATACCAGATTCGCCTGTATCCTGAATTCCATTGTTATTTTTATCGTGCCATACAAGATCGCCAATCGTGCTCTCGCAGGGCGGAACATAACAAGTCAAATAACCTTTATCTATAGTACCGTTGTCAAAATTTTCATTTATAGCTGTCGCTGCATCGTTGAACTGACTAAACGTATAACCGTTTAATGAACCGCCGCTTATGGCTATTTCTGCGAGTGCTAACATCTGGCTGACTGTCTTTCCATTAAACGGCCCGGACAAGATAACCAGATCCCCCAACTTGGTAGTATTCGAGCCAAGCACTCCTGCCGCGCTGAATGAAATATTTAATTTTAGAGCTACTAACTGTCCCGACAAAACATTAATAAAACCTGTAGGGTTAGTGTTGTTCTGAGTAAACGCAGTTGCCGTGCCGCCATCCGGTAGATAATCTTTAACAGCCGACGCACTGGTCAATGTTAAATTATAATTTCCATTTGCATTTCCGATAACCAAACCGCCGGGGAATACAGTGCTGAAATATTGATCTCTAATTTTCCCCGGTGAGCTGTTTGATGTACTGCCCCATCCACCTTGTGTAAAAGTAGTATATCCCTTCAGATCACAGTCGCTTGTTTTTGTGTACCACGTCACCGTAGCGTTGACTTCTTTTATATCCGAGGCAGGAGTTGCAAGAACTAATTTCTGTTTGTCGTTTGGTGCAGCTACATTAACATATTTCGTTCCCTGCGGAATCATAACGTTAGCCTGAGCATGGATTGTAACTGTGCCTGTATCATTGTAAGTGAGTGTGATCGGTCCGAGCTTACCGTTTGAATCTGTTGCACCGCTTGTTGTACTCAAAGCACCTAATGTAGTAGTCAAAGCAATGTTCAAATTCGGTATAGGACTTCCGTTAAGATCAAGAGCGTAAACATCGAAGGTAGCCGGAGTTCCCTTAACAAATGATTGAGAAGAAGGAACAATAATCAGTGTCTCAAGCGGAACTACGTTACCACTATTTGCACTTGCATCCGAAATAATATTGTTAACTCTGTTCTTAACCACATCATTATCTTGAATAGTGTTTGGATCAACATTGTCGCTGAAATGCCAAATAGCCAATTGAATTGCCGCAGCTTCTTTGTTTATGTCGGAAAGTCTCCCCGGATAATTTGAAGTTTTGTACGGGAAATAATTGTTCAGTATGTAAGTAATTTCCGATGGCGTGATTCCTTCATCCCAATAATTGTCGTTAAAAGCCAAACGATTGTTAATATCGATGCAGTAGAATTTCTTTGGTTGGGAATTGAGAGTTCCGCTAAGAGTTCCCGCAAAATATGCGTCATATTGGTTGGAATACGGAATTATAAACTTTACCGTTACCCCGTCCTCACGGGAAATAATTTGCGCGATGCTGGTGCGATCTGTTACTTTCTTTAATACTTTGGTTTGTGAAAAAGATAACGAGGAACAAATGATGATAAACGATAAAAACAAAATCATTCCTTGAAATAGTCTCATTTGATTACTCACTACTCTCCTCCTTTCAACTTTTATAATGTCGAAATAGAGGCAACCATAATGCCATTACATTATGTGTTTTTAGTGTGTAATCAAAAACATAAGATTATAAATGAGAGTATGATTGTGCCAGAATGAGATTAAAGCTTAGATTGAGATGGAACATGAGAATGAATCAACAGCAAATTTTCGGGTAGAATTATAACCGGTTCTGAAGAAACATTATTTGAGATGTGAAGGAAGTCTGGCGGACATTCCCGAACAAAAAAAATTTGTTTCTAAAACAATTGCGGAAAGGGGGGGATTCGAACCCCCGGTTCCAGTTACCCGGAACAACGGTTTTCGAGACCGCCGCATTCAACCGCTCTGCCACCTTTCCGAATTAATTAGTTTGTGAAATTTGATTCCACTTTTGTACGATTTAATTTCTCTTTCCCTGATGAATGCTTCCGATTTAGTATTATATTCTTCCAAGTAAATCAACTCCCACGGTAAGTACGGTCTGGTTGATTTTGTTCTACCGGAATTATGTTCATTTAGCCGTTTATCCAAATCGTTTGCATGGCAAACGTAATATCTACAAAGGGTTCCACTTTTCAATACATAAACTTTATACATTTTCAGACCGCCGCATTTCACGCGAAGCGTGATCTCGCTCAGCGATGACAACCGCTCTGCCACCTTTCCGAATTAATTAGTTTGTGAAATTTGATTCCACTTTTGTACGATTTAATTTCTCTTTCCCTGATGAATGCTTCCGATTTAGTATTATATTCTTCCAAGTAAATCAACTCCCACGGTAAGTACGGTCTGGTTGATTTTGTTCTACCGGAATTATGTTCATTTAGCCGTTTATCCAAATCGTTTGCATGGCAAACGTAATATCTACAAAGGGTTCCACTTTTCAATACATAAACTTTATACATTTTCAGACCGCCGCATTTCACGCGAAGCGTGATCTCGCTCAGCGATGACAACCGCTCTGCCACCTTTCCAAAATTGGTGTTCTAAAATAAAAAAAATTCCGATTGTAATTACTTCTAAGTTTTTCCTTATTCACATTTATTATATATTTGTTCACAACTTTACAGACGGAGAGGTGCAGGAGTGGTTGAACTGGCACGCCTGGAGAGCGTGTATACGGGAAACCGTATCGAGGGTTCGAATCCCTCTCTCTCCGCAAACAAAATATGGTTCATTGTGAATCTTCAGAAAAATTTTTTATTGATGATATTTATCTTAATTGCCAGCGCTGTCATGGCACAGATAACGGAAAACTGGATACCTATAGCTATAAATAGCGAAGGTTCGCTCTATATCAATGCAGCCAGTTTATCAAGTTTTCAGGGCGATGAATTTTACGTTTGGACGCGTCAAGAAACAAAAACACCCTTCACAATTGATGAAGTTGACGGCGACATTTACAAAACTAAAACTTACTACCTGTTCAACAAACAGTCGGGACGCTACAGCATCCTGCAAATTATTTACTACGATAGAAAAGATAATGTGTTGAAAAATTTTTCGTACAATGTTAAAACTAATAATCCGGATTTCCGCTTTAATCATCCTCTTTTCAAAAATTCAGATATCGAAAAAATTTATCTGAAGTGTTTAGAGGTTATTAATGAAGCTAAAACGAAGAAACAATAGATTTCATTAGTCTATATAATCTTTTAGGATCTCTACGCCGCCTATCAAATTCATCTGATGCAAGATATTATTCCGCCGGTTGATTAAATAGCTTGTTGGTTTTCTCGGATCCCGCTTTGCAGGATTGGGCAAGATTGCAACTATGGTCGCTGCTTCAACCTGGTTAAGTTTTATTGCCGGTTTATTGTAGTATATACGGGATGCTGCTTCAATACCGTAAATTCCTTTACCAAGCTCTGCTACATTCAGATATACTTCAATTATTTTTTCTTTACTCCACAACAGCTCGAGAAGCAAAGTGTAGTATGCTTCTAATCCTTTACGAATAATATTTTTACCCGGCCAAAGAAACAAATTTTTAGCGACTTGCATCGATATCGTGCTTGCGCCGCGGATTCTTTTTCTGTGCTCATTCTCCTTCATAGCTTTTGCAATCTGGTTGAAATCGAATCCGTAATGCTCGAAGAATAACTGATCTTCCGATGCTATGGATGCCAATACCGCATAGCTGGAAACATTTTTTATCGAAACACTTTTTTGTCTAACATCGGATGTAGATATGAGTCCGTAAATTGGATCGGATTTGGAATTGATGAATGCCGTTACAGGCGGATCGATGAACCGAAAAAATATTACAACGAATGCCGAAATTGCCAGATAAATAAGTACAAACGACACGGCAAACTTTATGACCTTTATATAATTATATTTTTTCATAATCAAAAGTAAGGTTTAAACTCCTTTGCCAAAACTGTAATCTCAATCGACAATTCTCATAATCGGATAAACATTTAATTGGCTGTCGGCATACGGCGATCTTTGATAAAAGAAATCCAGCCTTTGTTTCCCACTGTTCTTAAACTTGTCGTCGCTTTCAACTTTTTCGAGAAACTCTTCTTTGAGTTTTGGATTTTCTTCCGACATTTTCCGCGCTATCGGCTCCATCGAGTAATCTTCAAAATATTCTTTTCGTTCGAAGATCGGATTGAAAAATCCCCACTTCACAAACGAGTCCGGACCAGACGGCTCGAGAAGATGCAATATCACTCCTGCTGTTCTTTGATTTAGCGTTACATAAAAAGTACCGGCAGAAACAGTAACTGTTTCTTTTAATGTTTCCATTTCAAACGATGGTTGAAATCTTCCTTCGTAAGAGAATGATCCGAACTTCACGTTTTTAAATTTATATTTTTCAACAGAAAAAGTTTTTTCTTTTTTGATAGTTTCGATTTTGATTCCGTGAAGTTTCATTATCTCTACCACATTTTCGAATTCAGCCGGAATCAAATAACCCCGTGGTGCGTACACAGAATCTTTTGTATCGGCTTCATCATAGTATGGCACCTCAATATTAATCGGTTTGCCGGTGTAACGAATTATTTTACTGCCGGTAACCCAGCTATCAATTTGTTCGCTCTCGATTCCCATATAAACCTTTTTCGAACTCTTATCGCCCATATTGAAAGTTAACGGATATGCTTTCTTTCCCGAAGAGTAAGTATCGACAACATAACTGTCGGCTCTCTTATTCAATTCAACCAATTTCTTACTTTGCTTTTCGATGACGTTCATTGTTGCAGTGATTACCGCTTTTGTTGCAAACACTCTTTCTTTGTAAGGCTTCAACATGTGTGTCTCTATTAAAAGTCCGGGACGATTTTGAATTGCCGAGTATCCATGCGAAAATCTTGGTCCGGAGACCCAATCGACCAAGCCTTTATGAAAATCGCCTTCTTTGAATCCAACATAAGGCAAAATTTTGAAACCGCTTGCTTCAGTCTCTTTTTCCATATTAGGTATGTAAACTTTCCTGATCCAATCTTTTGTCGGCGGCGGAACATTTCCATTCTTCTCTATTCCGTAAGTAACCGGATACTGAAAATCTTGCCCGTCTGTTGTATGCGTATCAATAAAAAAATCGGGCAGCCATGAATTGAACAATTCCAAAAAACTTTTCATCTCCGGCGCATCGGCTTTCATGTAATCACGGTTCAGATTTAAATTCTGAGCGGTGGTACGCCATCCCATTTCAGCTGGACCATTTTGATTAATTCTGTTATACGGACTAATGCGTTCATGTCCGTCAACATTGAAAACCGGAATCACCAGCAGAATCATTTTATCGAGCAAGTTTTCTTTTTCTTTCGTAACTAAAATTTCTCGAAGCAAAAGCATGCTCGCATCTTTACCTTCAATTTCTCCGGCATGAATTCCGTTCTGGATCAACAAAATCGGTTTGCCAGATTTCTTTGCAGATGAAGGAGTAAAAGCTTTATCCTTAGAGACAATTAGACATTGCAGCTTTCTACCCTGAGGTGATTTTCCGAACGAAATTAATTTTGCGTATGGTGAATGGTTTGCCAACTTCTTAAAGTAATTCACGGTTTCTGTATAGTTGGGTGTAGAAAGGAAATTAGATTTCTCAAAAAAAGTTTTCCAGCTATCTGAAATTTTCTGCGGAAGAACCGTCGCAAACGAAATAAGGAAAAAGAACAACATTTTTTTCATTTCAGCCTCTGTATTTCTGTTAGAACTAAATTAAATCATTTTTCTCTGCCAGAGTAAGAATTTGAATAATTAACAGCAAATGGATATTTTTCTACGGGTTTAATAATTGAAACTAAACGAGAGAGGTAAATATGCTGTCCGAAAAAATGGAAAAAGCTTTCAACGATCAAATCAACGCAGAAATTTTTTCTTCCTACCTTTATTTGTCAATGGCTGCGTATTTCGAATCGCAAAACTGGATGGGATTTGCAGCATGGATGAAAACTCAATCGCAAGAGGAATACGGTCATGCGATGAAATTCTTCAAATATGTTAACGATGTTGGAGGCAAAGTTACTCTCGATGCAATTGAAAAACCGAAGAACAATTGGGAATTTCCCCTTGCTGTTTTTGAAGAAGCACATAAGCACGAACTTTACATTACCGAACGCATAAACAAGCTTGTCGCATTAGCCGATCTGGAGAAAGATTATGCGGCTAATATTTTTCTCAACTATTTTGTAACCGAGCAAGTGGAAGAAATTGCAACTGTCAATCAGATTATACATAAGTTCAAGTTGATAGGCGATAACAAAAGCTCGCTCTTCTTTTTAGATCGCGAACTCGGTATGCGAGCCAAATAGTATCCTTAGCCATAAGGGCAGCCATAACCGTTTTTAATTTTTGTAATCCACTTTTTCATTATAGATATTTTTACTATTTTTTGCCACCGTAAAATCAAAAAGAGGTTATTAAATGGCCAGAAGATGTCAACTTACAGATGTTGGTCCGGTAAGCGGCAGCAGCATTTCACATGCGCATAACAAAAGCAAAAAGAGATTTCTGCCTAATCTTCAGAAAAAAAGAATCTGGGTAAAAGAGTTGAATAAATTTGTCACCGTTAAAGTTACAGCAAGCGCACTCAGAACTATTTCGAAGAACGGAACAAGCGAAATTGCAAAGCTTGTAAAGGAGAAAAAGATTAAAGCAAGATAATTTTTTTTGGTTCAGAAATTAAAAATCCCGCCAGTGCGGGATTTTTTGTTTAGATACTCTACAATTTATTATGCTAAAAAAAATATTGACATGCTTTTTATTCATTCTTCTATTCGATGGACTTTTATCTGCCCAGGAGAAAGCGGATTCTTCTACCGTTCAAAGATGGTCATTCCATTTTCAGCAGACAATAGTTCTTCATCATCATCCATCTTTTTCGGCGTAATACTATGATGATCATTCCGAAACTTTCGAGCTTGGACAGTGCATTCAAAAGGCAATCGACAATACACTAAAGTCAAAGCCACGGGGTAAGT
>CAZQQC010000080.1:0-14001 GCA_964595365.1 uncultured Melioribacter sp. | reverse complement strand
GGTTACAAGTGCCTGAACTGCCTTAACGGAATTATCGAGAGCAGCTTTTTCTTCGCTGTCGAGTGAAAACTCAATAACTCTTTCAACACCGTTAGAACCAAGAACAGCCGGAACACCAACGTAATAACCTTTAATTCCAAACTCGCCGTTAAGATAAGCGCATGTTGGCAGAATTCTTTTTTCATCAAATAGAATTGCTTCTGTCATTGCAATTGCAGAAGAAGCCGGAGAATAAAATGCAGAACCGGTTTTCAATAATTTAACAACTTCTCCGCCTGCCATTTTTGTCCGATTAACCATCGTATCCATAACCTCTTTGGCTTTTGCTTTGTCGTTATATTTTCTTTCAAGCAGTTCCATAGCCGGAATACCGTTTACGTTTGCGTAACGAACTATCGGAACCATTGTATCGCCGTGACCGCCCATAACCATGGCGTTAACATCCTTAACAGAAACTCCGAGTTCCCATGCTATGAAAGTAGCGAAGCGTGAAGAATCTAAAACGCCAGCTTGTCCAAGCACACGGTTGTGCGGAAATCCGGTAACTTTTTGACAAAGCGTAACCATAGCATCGAGCGGATTGGAAATTACAAGCACGGTTGAATTTGGTGCGTACTGTTTAACATTTTCGGCAACAGTTTTCATAATTTTAGCATTCGTTACCAAAAGATCGTCGCGGCTCATGCCGGGTTTACGCGGCAAGCCAGCTGTGATAATTACAAAGTCTGCGCCTTCGATGTCTTTGTAATCGTTAGTACCACTAACGTTCACATCAAAGAGATCTACTCTCGAAGCTTCTGCGATATCTAAGGTCTTTCCTTGTGGTAAATCTTCAACGATATCAAATAGAACTACATCACCAAGTTTTTTTTGCGCGATTAATTGAGTAAGAACACCGCCGATCTGACCGCCACCTATTAAAGCGATTTTTTTTCTTGCCATAAATTTCTCCCAGAATTTTTTATTAAACATCTCATTAAAATATATGAATAATGAACTTGAAATTCCTACGAAGATTGAAATTAAGAAAAGTCGGATAAAAAAAGTTTCTTCGGAAGTTTTTAAAAGCTATTATTGAAATCGATAGGACACACATATAGACACGGAAAAGAGTAACTAACGCAGATTAGATTTTGAAATTTTTAGAAGCTCATTTCAAAAAGATAACAAGAATAGTTTCGGTTCCGGTCGGCGTAAAATTATATTTTAGATCATCGAGAAAAGAGCGCATAATATGAATACCGCGTCCGCTGTCTTTCAAAATGTTTTCCGGTTTTGTCGGATCGGGAACGGTTTTGATGTTAAAACCTTTTCCTTCGTCTTTGATTATAAGAGTTATCTTTTCGTCGTTAACTTTAGCCGTAATTTTAATTTTTTTCTTTTTATCGAGTTTGTTGCCGTGAAGGAAACTGTTCGATACCGCTTCCGAGAAAGACAGCGCAAGATTGTTGAACTTCTCTTTATTCAGATTCGATTTCTCGGCTATATCTATAATAAATATTTCAAGTTCGGGCAGCAAATCCGGATCGGTCGATACTTCTTTTACATAAACTTTTTCAGACAATATTTCTCCGTCAAGAATTTACTTTCACAAGTGCCGAAAAATATAACTACTCGGTCAATCGCGCAAATGTATTTATCATCTCTCCTGCCTAAAATCTGTAACTCAACTTTACGTTTAAATTAGCCATTTCTCTTCTCGAATTAGTTTCCGTTTTTATGAATTCGTACCACCCGTAAACTTTTAAAATCATCTTTTCGCCAACGACATAACTGATTTCGGATAACGGGCCGATGCTGGTGTACTCAGAGACCTTGATCTTCTCCGACCCATTACGAACGTTATAAGTTAATAGAGAAAAATATCTGATCCCGATACCGAGACTCAAAGAGCTGTCGTCGAAAAAAAGTTTCGGCTCGGCATATTGTTCTTGCAAATATCTTACCGGATTGCTGGTAAAGTTTGTCCATTTGAAATCACCCTGTTCGGATAGTTTGATATATCCTGCAAAGAAAAATCTCAGTTTACCTTGCATCTTGAATGATGAAGAATCTCTTATCACTAACTGCCTGAACGAATAGCTTCTGAAATTCGGATTGAGTTCTTCGTAATCGAATACTGTATAATTAGCCGAAACTTCCGCAGAGTTCGAAGAACTGAAATTTCCAATTGAAAAAAATCCTCCGGAAGCAAATTTTAAGATTCGCTTAACGTTGTTGTTCGAGCTCCTTTCGGCAAAGATGTAAACTATTTTGTTGATGTTTCCTTCAAAGTTGAAAAATATTTTGAAAAATTGCGTGAAATATTTTTCGTAAAGAATTCTTCCAATCGAAAGCAATTCATCGCGATCATCAAAGTTTAGCGTGCTCGGCGTATCGTACCGCAGTTTGCGGTGGAACAAGCTAAAAATAATTCCATCGCTCCGGGATAGATTGACTTTGCTTAGTACCGAGATGTTCGCCAGCTGCGAGTTATTGTTTTTCTGCTCTTCTATTAGCAAGCGTTCGTTGTACAGTAAACTACTCAAGCCGTTGTATCTAACCGGCTGATGCTTTTCATCGCGTTCCGAATATGAAAGGCGGAACGCAAGATTTAGGTTATCGGTTACATAATCTGCAGCAGCATCGAATTCCAATCTGAATTCCTCAATCCGGGTATCGTAATTTGAGTTCGCTATGTTCATCGACGAAATGTATCGCGTGGCTCTATCTATACCGCGCCATGCAACTCTACCTTGAAAATCCAGGCTTAACGGAGAACCAGCCGGCAGGAATTTTACACGGTCCTGTAGATAATAGCTCGATTCAATTCTGCTCTGAATGTTGTTTGTTATATTGAATTCTGATGCAGTGACCGGATCGGCAGTGAGGTAGAAATCTTTCCGTTGCTGGGAGTAAAATGCCGAAATGGTGTTAAAAAAATTTTTTTCGAATGTGTTGTTCACATCAAAGTTGATATACCGGAATGTGTTCTTCCTCGGCGAAATATCTTCGTTCTGAAATTTCATGAGCGACGAAAGATCGAAATCTCCCGCTATATATTTATTAACATCGGCTTCCATACCATAAACGAAACCGTTGTCTTTTTCGCCGATCTGATTATTTTGCGAAATGCCGCCGTACGGCGTTACTTCAATATTTTTTACCGGAATAAATTTCACGAACAATGAAGATGTCAGTATCGATGCACGGTTGATTCCCGAATTTCTGTCATCGGAGTAAATGTTATTATTGAAGTGCAACCCGAGCTTGATAAATTCAGATAAACTGTATTGACCAAGCGCACCGAGGTATTGTTCGTCTTTGATATTTCTTGTTGTCGAGCTGATTACAGTAGAACCGAAATTTTCACGGATACCGAAGAAAATTTTTTCGCCGGAGAAAAAAGTTCTAAATGTTGTGTTGAAATTGTAAGTGTTTAATTGTTTAACAAATGTGTTAAACAGAAAACGGTCGCTGTAGACTCGGGATGAAAAGGTCAAACTATCTTTCCCTAACTGCGCATACGATGAAGAAACGATGGCGTGGAAAAGAAAAAATATTACGAGTTTGCCTTTCAAATATTTCTCATTGATTTGGATTATAAGTAAACGAAAAATAATCACTAAAACTATTAGGATCGGTATTGCTTGATGTGTAAGTATAAACGCGCCAAACATACGACCGGTACGGATCGAGCAGCAGACCGAATGCATCAAATGTGATTACTTGATCGGTTTGATCGGAAGAAAAATTAAATTCCCGAACAACTCCGTAAACAATATTAGACTGAATCACAAGTTTGTATTTAGCCGGTCTAGACACAGCAGTAAAACGGAATTCTGTAATCCGGGTTTGAGTAGAATTGTTGGGAGGAAAAATTAGAATTGGTGAATTTAAAATTAGATCGTTTACAATGTTAGTTGGAGTGCTCTTCAAATTACCTTTGTCAACGGCACAAATTCTATAATAGTAGGTTGTCAGCAAGCTTAAGTTCTGTGTATCTGAGAACGAAGAAGTTCTTGTGAATGCAATAAAGTGAGATGTATCGGCATTAAAATTGTTCGTTGTACTTCTGTAAATGTTATACCCCTTCACATCGGTATCCGGAGACGGATTCCACGAAATGTAAATTTGTGGTGTGCCCGACCAATTGCGAGCGTTGATCTTTACCACGGCAGGAGCTATTGGCGGAAATAAATTTATTGGTTTTGCCAGAACAAAATTTGATAAACCGCTTTCCATCCCCGAGGAATTTACTGCGCCGACTTTGTAGTAATAGAAGGAATCGTATTCCAGTGAATCATTGATAAAGTAAGTGCCGTACGTTGAGGCAAGATATTTGAAATGGTTTGGGTCGCTAATAGACCGGTAAATTTTGTATGTGATACGGCTTGCGCCTGTATTTTTGTTCCACTCGATTCCAACTGTGCCGTCCTGTGCGCCTATAACCCGAAGATTAGCCGGTATGTCCGGCGGCTTGCTATTCTCCTCTGCGGGCAGTGTCGGTTGATCCCGTTCACAACCCGTCATCAAAATTATAACAAGGCAAACAGCAACAAATTTAAATTGCAACCACATAACCGCGCTTGGGAATCATAATATTTTTAAATCCGATCGATTCAAGATGAGCTTTGTAAATTTCTTGCTGACCAATTTCGCCATGTACCAAAAATATTTGTCGCATTCTATTTTTTTCAAAATGTGATGCATAATCGACTAATTCGTTAGCATCTGCATGGGCGCTGAATGACTGCAACACAATTACTTCAGCTTCAACGTTATACTCTTCGCCAAGAATGTTAACTTTCTTTTTGCCGTCTATTAATTTTCTGCCGAGAGTATTTTCGGCGCAGTAACCAACTATCAGTATTATGTTTTTAGAATTTTTGATATTGTTCGCAAGATGGTGCAAGATTCGCCCGGCTTCGCACATTCCGGAACTTGATATAATTATACAAGGACCGTCAACCGAATTGAGATGTTTCGAATCTTCCACGTTCGTTATGTATGTCAATCTATTAAATCCGAACGGATCCATGTGCTTTAACAGAAACTCATTCGTTTCTTTATCGAAACATTCCGGATGAATGCGAAAAACATCGGTTGCATTTACTGCCAAAGGGCTATCGACGTAAACCGGAATTCTTTGAACTTTTCGGCTTTCAAAAATTCTATGAAGAGCATAAACAATTTCTTGAGTTCTGCCAACACTGAATGCCGGAATAATAATTTTTGCTTTCCGTGCTATCCCTTTAATCATTACCTGTGCCAATGAATCTTCCGAGTTAAGGGGATTCTCGTGGGTTCTTCCGCCGTAAGTGCTCTCACAGATAAAACAATCTGCGTCGGGAATTCTTTCGGGATCTTTCAAAATCGGCAGGTTAGGTCTTCCCAAATCTCCGGAGAAAGCAAGGTTAATCATCTTCCCTTCTTCATTAATATTTAGTGAAACCAGTGCAGACCCAAGAATGTGTCCGGCATCGTAAAATGTGAGAGTGATGCCCGGCGTTACTTCAGTTTGTTGATGGTAATTAATTCCAACGAATCGTGTTAATGTCTGCCTTACATCCTCTTCAATGTACAGAGGCTCAAATAAGTTCTTCCCCTGTTTGCGTCTTTTCTTGTTTACGTACTCAACATCTTTTTCCTGAATATGGGCGGTATCCAGAAGCATAATGGCACAAAGATCGCGCGATGCAAACGTTGTATAAATTTTTCCGGTGAAACCTTTCTTAACAAGCGAAGGCAGGTTGCCTGCGTGATCGATATGAGCATGCGAAAGTATTACAAAATCTATTTCTTTCGGATCGAAGAATTCGAAGTTTTTGTTTACTTCGTAAGCATCTTTTCGTTTGCCTTGATAGAGCCCGCAATCGAGAAGAAACTTTGCATGCTTCGTTTTTATGTAATGCATCGATCCGGTAACTGTTTGAGCTGCACCAATAAATTGTATTTCCATTCTTCGTTTCCCTTTTTATTCTCAAACTATTCAAAGTTTGTTTTAGATTCAATCGAGTTGCAATTTCAAAATTCCTGGCTAATGTTTCGGTTAGGCGGGTTGTTAGATTTTAATGATCTTATAATTCTTGTAACCAAGGTAAATTTCTTTTGCCGCAGTTTTGATTACGGTTGCAATAGGCACAGCAAGCAGCATTCCTAATACTCCGGCTGTTTGGCTTCCGATTAAAATTAAAATAATTATGATGAGCGGATGCATATCCGTGCTTTTGGAAAAAACGTTTGGCTGAATCAAACCATTATCTATAGTATAGATTGCAAGAAACATGAGTACTATGCCTGGTAGCATTGAAAAATTCCCGAATTGAATGAGCGAAATTATTATTGCCGGAATACCGCCTATGATAGGACCGAAGTATGGAATCAGGTGACCGACTCCTGCTACAAATCCTATCGATGCCGCGTTGTTAATACCCAATGCGGTTAGACCGATTCCACTTAGCAGACCAACTAAAAACGCATCGAAAATCCAGCCTCTAACAAATCTGCCGAGCTGAATTCCGATTTTTCGTATTACAGCATATGAAACTTCAAAATATTTGTTCGGCATTATATTTACCAATCCGCGAACAATTCTTTTATTATCTTTTAAAAGGAAGAGCGTCATGAAAGGAACTATCACCATTATCGCGACGATGGATACAATCCGATAAAAAATATTTGTCAGATTGTTGACCCAATCAAGTGTAATGTTTTGAAATAAATTGGTGAATCGCTGAACGAAATCGACCGGGGCTAAAATGGGAAAGACCGACTTCAAAGATTTCTCGAATTGACGAAGAAGATTTTGTAAGTTTTCCTGAGTGAGTGTATTTGTTAATGTATCAAGCTGTCCAAGAATCTTGGGTATTAAGTAAGAAACGCCGCCAAAAATCAAAAATCCAAATAGTAAAAAAACAATGAGTACTGAAAGCAAACGGTTTAGTCCTCTCCCTTCAAGAAAGTCTACTACAGGACTGAAAATCATGGCAGTTAAAATCGACACGGCAAGCATTGCAAGTATATCTATAAATTGATAGAAAAGAAATGCCAGGATCAGAAAGGAGAAGACAATCAGTGAATAATTCTTGATTCTTTTTATTTGCTGTTCGCCGGGTATCATTTCGAAAAATCTTTCTAAATCTTACTTCAATATTTCTAATTAGCATGACAAATTCAATTTTAATCTTTTTATGTTTCGGTAATAGCAAAACTGAATAAACCAAATTGCATATATTTACTGGCAAATTTTCAACAAATAGGGATGAATTATGTCTGATATTGAATTACTTAATCAAATTAGAGCAAAAGCTGCTCAAAGAAAAAAAACGATTGTTCTGCCTGAATCGCATGATGAAAGAGTGATTTATGCTTCGGAAATTTTGATAAAGGAAAAAGTTGCTTCGATAATTACAATTGGTAATGAAGAAAAACTTAGAGCGGATGCAAAAAAGATCGGCGCCGATCTTCAAGGAATTAGGATTATAGACCCGGAGAAGTCCGAGAAACTCAGCGATTTCACAAATATTTTTTTTAATCTCAGAAAGCACAAAGGAATTACAATTGGACAAGCTAAAGAAATAGTGAAGCGGGACATTTTTTTTGCCGGAATGATGGTTAGAGAAGGAATGGCTCATGCAAGCGTGGGAGGCTCGGTAGCAACTACCGCAGATATAACACGCGCCGGAATTTTTTGTGTTGGTTTGAAAGAAGGTATTTCAATCCTTTCAAGTTTTTTCTTAATGGTATTTCCGGAAACAGTTTACAGTTTTGCAGATTGCGCTGTAAACCCGAATCCGGATGCAAAACAGTTAGCAGACATAGCAATTGCAACAGCCGACAATCATAAAAAGCTTACCGGTGAAGAACCTTATATTGCTATGCTTTCATTTTCTACAAAAGGCAGCGCCGAACATGAATCGGTCGATAAAGTTAGGCAAGCAACAAAACTTGTTCAGGAAAAACGTTCCGACTTGAATATTGACGGCGAGTTACAATTTGATGCTGCTATTGTCGATTCGATAGGAAAGAAAAAAGCTCCGGGCAGCAAAGTTGCAGGGTGTGCAAATGTTCTAATCTTCCCGGATTTGAATTCCGGAAACATCGGTTACAAAATTGCGCAGCGTCTGGGAAAAGCCGAAGCGGTCGGACCAATTAACCAGGGTCTGAAAAAACCATTCTTCGATTTAAGCAGGGGCTGCAGTGTTGACGATATTGTAAACACAGCTGCAATAGCTTGTCTGTCGGCTGATTAAATTTTCCGTTAAAGAGAATCTCTGTTAAACGCATGTGTGTAGTTCGCTTTCAAACGTTTCTTTGACACTATTAAAATTAATTTCATTTACCGATGCTAACTTGCAAAGTGTAGTGGTTTGCTTCCAGCTTTCTTTTCACTGTTTTCTGCGAATCTGGGGGGTAAATATTTTTTGAATAAGACAGACGGATTGGCTTAATAAAATTTTGAAATCAAAATCTGTAAGCTTGATTTTACATGCACTTGATGAATATAAAATTGCTAAAAAGATGGAGACAGTATGAGCATTAAAATAGTAAGACTGGGCACCCCGAGAGAAAAAGGAGAAGGTTTACGGATAGGGACTGTAAGGCGGCCTCCGCGTGGAGTTCGAAAGGAAGACTTTTCAACGAAAAATTTTTATGATGTTTGGTTCCCTAATCTTTCACCTAGCCACTCCCTGTTTATGCAAGCTCGAGCTGCAAAAGATGAGAAATCATGGAATGCATTTAAAAGAAAATTTCTTGCCGAATTGAAATTGCCATCTGCAGGTAAAGATTTGGACTTGCTGGCTTCGCTTTCACATCAAACAAATTTTTCGATCGGCTGCTATTGCGAAAACGAGAGCCGCTGCCATCGCTCAATTTTAAGGGAGCTCCTTATTCAAAGAGGTGCGGAAGTAAAGTAAAACTAATTTGAAAAATGATCGAAAAATTTTTGTTGTTAACTATATTTGGAATTGCGATGGCTCATGCCGAAGGTGTGGTAGTAGTTTATCTTCGGAGAGCGCTTGGTATTTTGGAACGGGATTCAAACGAAGAACTCTTAAATGGATTTTCGAAACGCTACTTGATGATCGAAAGGACAAGAGAAGTCGCTACGATTGTAATGCTTGTTGCATTATCGTTTCTGGTAGGCAACACGTGGCTCGAAAAAATAATTTTCTTTCTCTGGACTTTTGCCTTGTGGGATTTGTTTTATTACGTGTCGCTCTACCTGCTCATAAAATGGCCACCAAGTTTCAAAACGGGTGATGTTCTTTTTCTTATACCACGTCCTTGGATAGCGCCGGTTTGGATTCCGATCGGAATTTCCCTATTCACAATAATTTTAATCCTATTTTTTTATATCTATAAATTTCCATAGCTATTTTTTCTTCTGAAATAACTGATGGACCTATGAATAAAAATTTAATGATCATCGGCGGCATATTTCACCTCGGCTTTGCAGTTTTTCACTTATTCTTTTGGCGGCTATTCGACTGGAAGAAAGATCTGGCGTCGATCACATTTATTAACCGTGCTGTGATGCAAATCCTAAATCTGTGTCTATCCTTTGTATTCGTAGCCGTTGCATTCATCTCTTTCTTTTATTCAACCGAATTGATTGCAACAAAACTTGGTCAGGTTATCTGTGTTCTAATTTCCATTTTTTGGCTTTTAAGAACAGTAGAACAAATAATTTTCTTCGGACTTAAGAAGCGTTTGTCGGTAATACTCACAATTTTATTCATTGCCGAATTTATCATCTACTTAATCCCGGCTTTATAAAATACAACCATCACCAAGGAAGAGAAATGTACTACATACTTTTTTATAAAACTGTTGATCACTATATTGAGCGGCGCACTCCTTTCAGAGAAAAACATCTTGCGTATGCAAATGCGTCTCACGCTCGTGGCGAACTAGTGATGGCAGGCGCATTAGCCGATCCGGTTGATAGCGCCATTCTAATTTTCAAATGCGAAAATTCTTCCGTTGTAGAAAAGTTTGCAAAGAACGACCCATACGTGTTGAACGGATTAATAACGGAATGGAAAGTTCGTCCGTGGAGCGTTGTAATTGACAGTGAGATCAAATAAAAAAGCCTTCGGGATCTAAATCTCGAAAGCTTTTTATTATTGTTTGGAAAGGTAATTTACCATCAGTCGTACACCGAAACCGGTATCAAATTTTTCGGTATAGTTGTTGGACTTATGTTTAATTGCCGGTCCTGCAATATCGAGGTGAGCCCAGGGGATTTTTTCATCAACAAAATGTTCTAGAAATTTTCCTGCTGTGATTGCACCGCCCCATCGCGGGCCAAGATTGCTAACATCTGCTATGTCGCTCTTGATCATGTCGTTGTAATCATTCCAAAAAGGCAAGCGCCAGATACGCTCAAAAGTTTCATTACCACATTTAATAAGATCGTTTGCAAGTTTATCGTTTTGCGTCATTAACCCGGCTGCAATTTCTCCGAGTGCAACTACGCAAGCGCCGGTTAATGTTGCAAAGTCAATTATCTCATCCGGCTTTTGTTTGGATGCATAATAGAGAGCATCGGCAAGAACAACCCGGCCTTCGGCATCGGTATCTTTAACTTCAATTGATTTGCCGGATGCTGAAATAATTATGTCGCCCGGCTTATACGATTTACCGTTAATCATGTTTTCGACTGCAGGGATGACACCAATAAGCTCGAGGGGAAGTTTCATTGTTGCGGCTGCTTTTATAATTCCGATCACCGCAGCGCCTCCAGCCATATCGGCTTTCATTTCAAGCAAACCCGATGTAGGTTTAATTGACAGTCCGCCGGAATCGTATGTAACGCCTTTACCTACAAGTGCAATTTTCTTTTTCGCTTTTACTCTCGGTTTATAATGCATCGTAATCAGGCAGGGCGGATTATTGCTGCCGCTGCCAACAGCAAGAATAGCATTCATCTTCCGGCGTTTTAATTCTGCTTGCTCGAAAATTCTTATTTTAACTCCCGGTTTGCTTAGTTCGGATTTCGCTTTAGATGCTAGCACTGCCGGCGTTATTGTTATAGCAGGATGGTTAACAAGATCGCGCGATAAGTAAACGGCGTCTATCAGTTTTTCCGTCGACGAAATTATAGCGTTGATGTTTTTTTGATCCGGGTAATGAACAAATATGGTCAGACGTTCCGGTTTCTTTTTTTCTGATTTGTAATTATCGAATGTATAGTTGCCAAGATGAATACCCTCAAGCATAGTTTGAATAAAATAGGTTGAACCGGCAAAGTGTTTATTGTAATCATCGAATGATGGAACGATAAGATGTAAAACTTTAACTTTTTCTTTTGAGAGCAAAGGAATCAACCCTGCAAAATAATTTCTGAAAAAATCCGGTGTGAAATTTTTATCTATTTTAACTTTCTTCAAAAAAATTACGGACGGCTCTCCGGTTTGGTTGTGATAAACAAGTTCGTTTGCCTTTTTATCAAGAAAACTTTTCTTCTGAATTTTCCCGAGCGGAAGTTTCAGCGATTTGAAAAATTCAGAAACTAATTTTTCAAACTTTTTAGAATCAACAAAAAATTTTACAAGTGCCGAATCCGGTTTAAATTTCAATTCGTCTTTTGCCGAATTAATTTTTAGTTTGAAATGCATTTTTAATCTCCAAATGAATTATAAATATTTTTGCGCGGCTGAAATTATTCTTTCTTTTATTTCGTTTATCTTAACATTAACAAGACGGCTTCCGGAAGCATTAGTGTGCCCTCCGCCGTTAAATTCCGCTGCCAATTTGTTGACGGGAATTTCATCTTTTGAACGAAAACTAATTTTAACACCGCCGTTAAATTCATAAAAAAGAATTCCCAATCTTACTCCTTGAATGGACAAACAATAATTCACAAAGCCGTCGATTTCTGATTCCTCTGCACCTGCTTTTTGCAACGCTTCACTGGTGATTACCATATACGCAATCTGTCCGGTTGAATCGACCGACATAGTACTCAAAGCTTCACCCAAAAGTTTCAATCTTTCACTTCGAAATTGATTGTAAATCTTATCATAAATCCCGGTCGGATTTATTCCCGTCTCCAATAGTCCGGCAATTAAACGATGGATTTTCGGACTTGTCCGTTCGAAACGAAATGAACCTGTGTCTGTCATTATACCGGCATACAACTGCAAGGCAATCGAATAATCTATTTCAACTATGCTTGAATCTTTTATGAAGTCGTAAATGATTTCTGATGTTGCCGCGTAATCGGTATTCCCGACATACAAATTGAAAAATTCTTCAGGGTCTTGATGATGATCAATACAAACTTTAACCCCTTGAAATGAAAGGAATCCGTTTTCCATTCTGATTATTCGTCCTGTTTGATTCAAATCAAGAAGAATGAAAACTTCGGATTCGTCGAAAATATTTTTATGAATTGCCGGATCAAACTTTTCAATAACTTTCTCTTCATCCAAAAATTCAAGATTATATGGTGTTGCACTGTGATTTACAATCCGGGCTTTCTTTCCTAGTTTTCTTAGAATTAAATAAAATGCTAATTCGGAACCAAGCGCATCAGCATCGGGGTTCACATGAGTTGACAGAAGGAATGATCTGTGATCATCAATAATTTTTTTAAGAGCCGTAAAATGGGATTTCAATAAAAGTCACCTCATAAACAAGTTGGGCGAAGAAGACTTCGCCCAAAATATTTATCTAATTGCTCATACCTTATTGCTAAAAGCTAATTTACATCCCAGGTATTTGTTGAAAACATAAGTTTCTCGTAATCGCCAACACCTTTTTGTTCCTTCACACGAGCAATCTGTTGAAAATAATCTTCATCATAAGTTGTTTTGTTGAATTGACGGAAGACCCCGATTGGTGTCGGGTAGCCCGCCATGTCGGTGAATCTTGCCATCAGGAAAACACGTGTCGGGTTTTCGTCAAATTCATCGTGAACCCAGCAATCATTAATTGAATGTCTGCCATCGTTCAAATCAATAATAACCGGATTCAATCCATCGAGCATTATTCCTTTCTCTTTGTTTGCGCCGAACACCAATGGTTTACCATGCTCGAGGAAAATTACATTGTCGGCTTTGGTTTCTTTTTCGGTTAACGGAAAGAAAGCGCCGTCATTGAATATCGGACAGTTTTGATAAACTTCTATGAATGCAAGACCTTTATGTTTTGCTGCTCTGGAAATCATATCTTGCAGATGTTTCGGATCCCGGTCTAACGAACGTGCAACAAACGTTGCACCAGAACCGGTTGCAAGTTTAATTGCATTGAACGGAAAGTCTACCGTGCCGTAAGGTGATGATTTTGTGATCTTTCCCTTTTCCGATGTCGGTGAATACTGACCTTTCGTGAGCCCGTAAATTCTGTTGTTGAACATGACAATCTTTAAATTAACATTCTTTCTGCAAGCATGAATAAAATGATTTCCACCGATACTGAGCATGTCGCCGTCACCGGTCGCAACCCATACTTGAAGTCTATGATTAGCAAGTTTAACACCGGTAGCAATTGCTGCAGCACGGCCATGAATACTGTGGAATCCATAATTGTTCATGTAATACGGAAAACGGCTCGAACAGCCAATGCCTGAAACCCAAACAATATTTTCTTTTCTCTCTCCGAAATCCGGAGAAGTTCTTTGAACTTGTGCAAGAATCGAATAATCGCCGCAACCCGGGCACCATTTTACCTCGAGACCGGAAGAGAAATCTTTAGCAGTGTACTTTACTTCCGGAACTGCTTCATCTATTTTATTTTCCATTTTTTCCTCCTAACACTTCAATTATTTTGTTTTCGATTTCCAGAATTTTGAAAGGTTGACCCTGAACTTTGTTCAATTGAACTACATCAATTAAAAAATTGCTTCTAATCAAAGATGCAAGCTGTCCTAAGTTCAATTCCGGAATAAGAATTTTTTTGAATCGCTTCAAAACATCATGCAGGTTTTTGGGGAAGGGATTCAAATAACGAAGATGGGCATGCGATGCTTTGTAACCTTTCGCCTTTACACCTTTGATCGCTTCTGTAATT
>CAZQQC010000079.1:0-14020 GCA_964595365.1 uncultured Melioribacter sp. | reverse complement strand
TATAGGCGATATATCGAAGCCGTTCAAATTGCAAGGCGGATGGTCGATCGTAAAATTAATTAAACGTGAAGCAGCCCGACCGAAGACGTTCGAAGAAGCGCGTGCAGAAGCCGCCAGTCAATTACAGGAAAAAGAAAGCAAACAGTTTGAAGCGGCTTACTTTGATAATCTGAAAAGCATTTATCACCCTAAATATTATTATGATGAATTACGTTACGCATTCAAACCTCAAAATTGATTATATATTTGTGATATGCCTTTTCTCGTTTGGTGTTGCTGGATGTTCCAAAGAAGAAAAGTCGGTTAAGTACATTGCTAAGGTAAACGAATCGGTTTTGACGGAAGAACAAGTGAGAATGGGTTTATCGCAAGAGCAGAACAAAGGGAAATACCGTTCCGAGTTTATCAATTCATGGATTCAAAACGAGATTCTTTTCCATGAAGCGCAGAAGCAGGGAATAGTAAACGATAAAGAATTCAACTTTATTCTTGAAAGAAGCAAGAAAGAATTAGCAGCTGCGTTTTTAATTAATAAAATTCTTGCCGATAATAAAGTTGATGTGAATAATGACGAAGTGATGAAATACTATGATGAATCGAAGAACGACCTCAAACTGAGCGATGATGCTTACAGAATTAATGTCGCTCACTTAAATAATTTTGATAAGGCAGTTGTGTTCAGAAATAAATTGATCGAAACAGACTGGAACCGAACTATGAATACTTTTAGAAATGATTCTTCGGTTACTAATTTGGAATCTGCTATTCTGCGTTACAGATATCAAGTGAACCCTGTAAATCTGTTGAAACAACTATCCGATATGCAGCCCTACGAAATAAGCACTGTGCTTCAAACCGGGCAATCGGATTATACCGTTGTCCAGTTAATCGACAAACTTTACAAAGATTCCATTCCGCCGCCGGAATTTGTGAAAGACGAAATTAAAAAAAAATTGTTGGTAATTAAGAGGAAAGAATTTGTTAGGAATTACATCGACAAATTAGTATCCGACCATAACCTGGAGATTGTGAGGTACTCCGAATGAGAAAACTACTCGTTGTTTTTTTGTTAACCTATTGTTCAATAAATGCGCAGCAGATGCTGGATAAGATTATTGCCACTGTAGATAACGAAATAATTCTTAAATCGGAACTGGATTTTAGAGCAAACTACGAAGCAGCCCAGAAAAATATAAATCCGGCAGACACAATTTTACGCAGACAAATTTTGGACGCTATGATCGAAGAAAAACTACTTTACGCTCAAGCCGGGTTGGATTCGATCACGGTGACGGACGATCAGGTAAAGCAGCAACTGGATTATCAGATCGATTATTTTATCCGGCAGTATGGTTCCAAAGAACGGCTTGAACAAATATACGGAATGCCGCTGGAGAAGTTAAAACGTACTCTTCAAGACGATACAAGAAAAAGTTTGATGGCTCAATTGCTTCGACAAAAAAAATTCGGTCAGGTGGAAGCTTCCAGAAAAGAAGTTGAAGATTTTTTTGCAACGTACAAAGACTCGCTCGGGATAGTGCCCGAGAAATTACGTATCGCAAATATATTTCAGAATCCTAAAACAGGCGAGCGTATAAAGAAGAAAGCGCACGATTTTGCCGGCACGCTTTTAGATTCGCTGAAGAAAGGCGATGATTTTGCAGCGCTGGCAAAAAAATATTCAGAGGATCCGGGAAGCGCTACTCAAGGCGGAGACCTCGGTTTTGTTAAACGCGGTGTATTTTACCCCGAGTTTGAAGCAGTGGCATTTTCATTAGCCCCCGGTCAGCTTTCCGGCGTAGTTGAATCACCTGCTGGATTTCATGTAATCCAGCTTCTGGAACGTCGTGGCGAATCAATTCATTGCCGGCATATTCTAGTTAAAATAAGGAGTGATGATGAGTCTGACCTTCATGCAATCGAATTTTTATCCGAAATACGCGATAGTATTATTCAGGGTAAAAACACATTTGAACATTATGCAAAATTATACAGCGACGATAAAGAAAGCGCCAAGTTCGGAGGTAATCTTGGAACATTTGAAGCCAGCCAGCTGGATAAATCATTGCTCGATGTAATTTATAAATTGAAAGAAGGCGAAATTAGTTTCCCAAAACGTCTTGAAATGGAAAAGAACGTTTACGGTTATCATATTGTAAAGCTGATTCAGAGAATACCAGAACACCGGGCAAACCTTGATACAGATTATACCGAAGTAAAGCGTCTTGCCGATTACGCAAAGAAGCAAAAGTTGTATGCCGAATGGATGAAAGAACTCAAAAGGAAAATTTATTGGAGTATCAAATTCTAGCTCGTATGTAATTTTATTTAGATACCAAATAAAAGGATACAGATTGACCGGGAAGATTTTAGCAAGAGATGTTGAAGCCGTAGAAAAATTATCGCTGGCGGTTAAGCAGATTAAAAAAGAAATTGCAAAAGTAATTGTAGGACAAGATCAAATCATTAATGATTTGATGGTTAGTTTGCTTGCCCGCGGGCATTGTTTACTTGTTGGGGTCCCCGGACTTGCTAAAACTCTTCTTGTCAAAACACTTGCCGAGGTGCTCGATCTTAAATTTAACCGGATTCAGTTCACTCCCGATTTGATGCCGAGCGATATAACAGGTACTGAAATTATTGATGAAGACTCAATTACTAAAAAAAGAATTTTTCGTTTTATTCGGGGGCCGGTATTTGCGAATATAATTTTAGCTGATGAGATTAACCGAACACCGCCAAAGACACAGAGCGCACTTCTTGAAGCAATGCAAGAGCATAAAGTTACAGCTGCAGGCATTACACACAAATTGGAAGAGCCTTTTTTTGTTTTGGCTACTCAGAACCCGATTGAGCAGGAAGGAACTTATCCGCTGCCGGAAGCTCAATTAGATAGATTTATGTTTAATCTCTGGCTGGATTACCCGAGCTTCGAAGAAGAAACTGAAATAATCAAAACAACTACAAGCAATTACTCGGCAAAACTTGATAAGGTTTTGGGCACCGAAGAGTTGATTGATTATCAAGATTTAATAAAGCGGGTACCTGTAGCGGATAATGTTATTGAGTTTGCAGTAAAATTTGTGGATTCGACACGTCCGACAAATAATGCGAATCAATTCATTAAAGAATGGGTCAACTGGGGCGCCGGTCCGAGAGCCTCGCAGTATTTAATTCTTGCTGCTAAAACAAAAGCTGTTATTGAAGGTCGCTTCACTCCATCTATCGATGATGTAACTGCGTTTCTTGTGCCCGTTCTCCGTCATCGAATAATTCCAAATTTCAGTGCCGAAGCCGAAGGAATTAATTCCATTGAAATAATTAAAAAATTGATGTAGCCGAAAAAGTCTGCGAGCTGCAATTCCTGTAACCATTACGTATTTTTTCTTCTGGAAGAATATTCATAAAAATGAATAATTATACATTTCTATTTTTTACCGGAATTAATTTTTGTTAATTGCGCCCACTCGTATTGCGTTGGAAACAATTGTTTTATAAGTTTGCATCACTTTATTTAAAGAGGTTGAAATGAAAGCTGAATGTCCGGTGTGCGATGCTCAAATAGAGATTGCCGCCGATGCTGTGCAAGGTGAATTAATTGAATGTTCGGACTGCGGAACCGAACTTGAGATTGTCTCTGTAAATCCTCCCAAAGTTCAAGAAGCACCTCAGGAAGAAGAAGACTGGGGAGAATAATTTGGTCCGGGTTTTAGATTCCACACTTCGCGAAGGCGAGCAAACACCGGGTGTGTATTTTGATAAACACATCAAACTTGCAATTGCAAATATTTTAGAAGAAGTCGGCATCGATATAATTGAAGCCGGACATCCGATGGTTACGCCGGAAATTCATGCTGCGGTAAAATCTGTTGCGCAAAAAGGTTATAAAGCTATTGTTGGCGCGCATTCACGTTCTCTTCAAAGCGATGTAGATCTCGCACTCGAATGCGGCGTCGGATTTCTCGGAATTTTTTATTGCGTTTCCGATGAAAGACTAAACACGGTATTCAAAAAAGATTTGGATCAGGCTATTACCCAGATTACCGATGTAATTAAATATGCAAAGTCGCAAAATCCCAAATTATTAATTCGCTACACTCCCGAAGATACAGTAAGATCGCAGTTCGAAAACGTTGTGAAAGCCGCAACCGCTGCTGTAGAATCCGGTGCAGATATAATCAGCGTTGCCGATACGACCGGTTTCATGGTGCCGGGTACAAAACGTAGCATGTACGATTACATTTCAAGACTAATTGAAGAACTTGATAAGAAAAAACTTCAACCGAAGATTGCTGTTCACTGTCACAACGACCGGGGACTTGCTCTTGCGAATGCACTCGATGCTTATCGAGCCGGTGCAAGTATTATTGATGCTGCCGCTCTTGGGCTTGGTGAAAGAGCCGGCATAGTCGATCTTGCTCAACTGCTTGTTGTTCTCACTGTCGATTACAACGAGAAACGATGGAATCTTGGCAAGCTTACAGAGCTTTATGAATTGGTAAGCAAGCATTCGGGCATTCCCATTCCCGCAAATTTTCCTGTTACAGGCAAAAACGCATTTACACATTGTGCTGGCGTACATACTCATGCTGCATCAATCAATCCTATGCATTATGAAAGTCTGAATCCGGAAATCCTCGGAAGACAAAGAACGTTTTCGCTCGATCATATGTCGGGCATCGCTTCGCTTCGCTATGCTTTGAAACTTATTAATGAAGAAAACATGGACAATGCTCATCTGCAGGATGTACTGCATGAAGTCAAATCAGTTGGTCAACGAGGAAGAACTGTTGATCTTGCCGAACTTAAACATATCGTTGATGCAGTTAAACATCATAAGACTTACAATAGCTGAGATGAAATCTCTCGGCTCACTTTTACAATTACTTGGTTTAGGAGTGTAGAAAAATGAAAATTGGATTGCTTCATTCACTGATTCGTAAAGATGAAAAATTTTTGATGGATGAGTTTAATGCTATTAAAGGTATAGAACTTGTAATGATCGACGACCGCGAAATAACTTTCAACCTTGGAAGAGATCATTTCGATCTCGATGTAGTTGTTGAACGATGCATTAACCATTCGCGCGCATTACACGGACTTAAATTATTTGAAGCAGCCGGAATAAAATGTGTGAATACTTTCAACGTGGCAACAATATGCGGCGATAAACTTTTGACTTCAGTTGCACTTGCCGAACACAAAGTTCCTCAGCCCGAAGTAAGGGTTGCGTTCACAGAAGAATCTGCGCTCAAAACCATTGGAGAAATGGGTTATCCTGTTGTTCTGAAACCGGCGGTGGGTTCGTGGGGAAGACTGCTTTCTAAAATTAATGATCGCGATGCTGCCGAGGCAATTCTTGAACATAAAACCGTTCTCGGCTCTTATCATCATTCAATTTTTTATATTCAAAAATATGTCGAAAAGAGCGGAAGAGATATCAGAAGTTTTGTTGTTGGCGATAAATGTATTGCTGCAATTTACAGAACTTCTCCACACTGGATTACAAACACTGCACGCGGCGGTCTGGCTTCCAATTGCCCGGTTACACAGGAGTTGAGCGAGTTATCTATGAAAGCCGCAAAAGCGGTAGGCGGCGGCATAGTTGCAATTGATGTATTCGAAACCAAACAAGGTTTAATGGTTAACGAAGTGAATTACACAATGGAATACAAAAACAGCATTACAACTACTGGCGTAAATATTCCAAAGTATATGGCAGAATACGTTGTAAAAGTTGCAGAGGGGAAATAATGGGAAAAGTTAAAGTCTCCATCATCGGTGCGTCGGGTTATACGGGCGGTGAATTACTCCGGTTGTTATTGTTTCATCCTATTATTGAAGTGAAACAAGTTACATCCGAAAGTTACACTGGAAAGTTTGTTCACAAGGTTCATCCGAACTTACGTAAATCAACAATGCTAAAATTTGTTTCTGCTAGCGAATTGGAGTCCTGCGATCTGCTCTTTTTGTGTTTGCCGCATAATAATTCTCAAAACAGAATAGATGAATTCAAAAAGTTGGCGCCGAAGATTATAGATTTAAGCGCAGACTTCCGCCTGAAAGATATTGCCGAATATGAAAAATGGTACGGACATAAACATGCACGACCGGAATTGCTAAGTGAATTTGTTTACGGTATCCCGGAACTTCATCGTGATGAGATGAAAAAAGCAAATTACATTTCGAGTGCAGGTTGTAATGCAACTGCAAGCATTTTAGCATTGTACCCGCTTTATAAAAACGGCTTGGTTGAACTTGATAGAACAGTTATAGAAGTCAAAGCCGGTTCCAGCGAAGGTGGAAACAAAGTTAACGAAGCTTCCCATCATCCGGTAAGAAGCGGAGTTGTGCGGTCGTACATGCCTACACAGCATAGACACTCTGCGGAAATTTTGCAAGAGTTGTCTTTCGATAAAAAAATTACGGTACACTTTTCGGCAACTGCAATTGATATTGTCCGCGGTTTGCTTGCAACATGCCACGTTTTCTTGAAGGAGAATCTGCTGGAAAAAGATATTTGGAAAATTTACCGCGAAGCATACGGCAACGAGCCGTTCATTCGAATTGTGAAAGAGAGCGAAGGCATTTACCGGTACCCCGAACCGAAATTGTTAGCCGGAACTAACTATTGCGATATCGGATTTAAGAAAGATGAATTTTCGAATCGACTCGTTGTTATCAGTGCAATAGATAATTTGATGAAAGGCGCTGCCGGGCAGGCTTTGCAAGCATTTAATATAATGTATGGACTTGATGAAACAACCGGACTCGAATTCCCCGGGCTTCATCCAATCTAAAATTCTGCCCGTGCTCATGATCTTAATCTTAAACGATCTGAGCAAGAGCAAAAGCAAGAGCAAGAATATGTGCCGGTTACTTTATGTTAATTCGAAACAACAATTTGCAATTGAAGACTATCTGAAAAAATTTGCGCTGATAGCGAGAAACAGCAGTGAGTTTCAAGGACATGGATGGGGCTGCGCTTTTAAAACTGATAAGGGATGGGAATTCTACAGAAATGTAAAACCAATCTGGGAATATGATTTTTCTAAATTTGGTAATACTAGCCGCCTTATTGTTCATGCCCGCAGCGCATTTAAGAACGAAGGAATTGTGGTCGAAAATAATATGCCGTTTAATGACGAGAAAAACATTTTCATTTTTAACGGTGAATTACGCGGCGTAAAGATTAAGGAAGACGGAAGAATTGGCGCAGAAAAAATTTTCAACTATGTGAAACGGCTTGATAAAGGAAACATCAAAGAGGCAATTGCCAAAGGAACTGAAATCATCAACAAGAAATCAAACTATGTAAGAGCGATGAACATCATCTGGACGGAAGAAAAAGCTTCGTATGTATATTCACAGTTCAACGAAGATGCGGAATACTTTACGATGTATCTAAAAAAAAATAACAACACCGTTGCTATCTGTTCGGAAAAATTTCCGGATGATAATGATTGGCTGCCGATTGCAAATAATTCATTGACGGAGATCCCATGCTTTTGATTAAGATTGGCGGCGGTAAGGATTTGAACTTGCAAGGTATTGCTGCCGATCTTGCCCTTGTTAACAAAAAATGTATTGTTGTTCACGGTGCAAATGTTGTGCGCGATGAACTCGCAAAAAAACTTGGTATCGAGAAAAAAGTTGTTACATCTCTATCCGGCTACGACTCGGTCTTGAGTGACAAAAATACAATCGATTTAATGATGATGGCTTACGCCGGTTTGAAGAACAAACGTATCGTAGAACTGTTTCAGCAAAACGGAATTAATGCCGTTGGACTTTCAGGCATCGACGGGAAAGTTCTTCAAGGAAAACGCAACAGCGGAATAAAAATTCGCGAAGGGGGAAAGACACTTTTACTGAGAGATTTTTCCGGCAAGCCGAAAGCAATTAACAAACAATTACTCGATCTATTGCTGGATAACTGTTACACACCTGTTCTAAGCGTTCCATTGATTGATGAAAATAATTTTGCCATCAATTCCGAAAATGATGATGTTGTTGCGTTGTTGCAAAGTGAATTCAAAACGGATAAAATTATTTCACTTATCGAAGCGCCCGGATTTCTTTTAGACAAAAACGATCCATCGTCACTGATAACTAAAATGTCTAAAGCAGAACTTGAAGCTATGGAACAGAAGGTTGAAGGAAGAATGAAGCGCAAAATTCTTGCACTCAGAAAATTATTTGAAGCCGGCGACACAACTGTAATTCTATCTGACGGCAGAACCGAACATCCAATTAACGATGCATTAAATGGTAAAGGGACTACAATACAATGATCGACTACAAAGAATTAACACAGAAATATGAACTTGACGTCTATCCCCGTCGCGACGTCGTACTGGTAAAAGGTAAAGGCGCAAGATTGTGGGACGATAAAGGCAACGAGTACATCGACATGGCTGCTGGAATCAGTGTTGCCAACATTGGTCACTCAAACGATAAAATTGTGGAAGCGTTAACCAGGCAAGCATCAACTTTGATCACCTGCCCGAATACTTTTTACAATGATACTAAAGCGGTTTTTCTGGAAAAACTTTTCAGTATTGTTCCGAAAAATTTAACAAAAGCTTTTTTGACAAACAGCGGCACAGAAGCAATTGAAGGTGCAATCAAGTTTGCACGCCTGAACACGAAGAAAACAAAGTTCATTGCTGCGATGAAGGGTTTTCACGGTAGAACACTCGGTGCATTGAGTGCCACTTACAAAAAAGAATACCGCGAAGGCTTCGAACCTTTGGTGCCCGGTTTCACATTTGTTCCATATAATAATTTTGAAAAAATTTCTGAAGCCGTTGACGAAAATACTGCCGGAATCATCCTTGAACCGGTACAGGGTGAAGGAGGTATAAATATTGGACAGAAAGAATATTTTCAGAAAGTACGGCAGCTTTGCAACGAGAAAGATATTTTGTTAATCATCGATGAAATTCAAACCGGATTCTGCCGCACCGGAAAAATGTTTGCAATCGAAAGTCTCGGAATTGAAGCCGACATGATGACGTTGGCAAAATCTATTGCCGGCGGTTTTCCGATGGGTGCAATTTTGTGCTCGGACAAAATCCAGGTTGAAAAAAGCAAACACGGTTCAACCTTTGGTGGTAATCCGCTTGCATGTGCAGCCGGTACAGCGTCTATCGAATTCATGCTTGAAAACAGATTGTGGGAACAAGCCGAAGCCAAAGGAAAATATTTCAAAGAGAAATTGGAAAAGCTAAATCTTTCCAAAGTCCGCGAAATTAGAATTGTTGGATTGATGATCGGCATCGAATTAAAAGATAAATCACAGCCGGTAATTGTAGAAATTCTTAGCAGAGGTATTATTTCTCTTCCTGCTGGTACAACTGTGTTACGAATGCTTCCGCCGCTGGTAATTGGTTATGAAGATTTAGATACTGTTATTGAGAAACTTGCTGAAGTTCTATCTTAAAATTAGTTTAGAACGTAGAGTGTAGAAAAATCACTGGTACAAAGGATTTTTAGGTGGCAAAAGTAAAGAGTAAGTTATGAAGGTAAAAAAAGAAAATCACTCTACACTCTTCGTTCTACACTATAGGATACTTTCTTTGCTTTCCAATATCATTTCAACTATTTTTGACACGTTAAAAAATTAATTCTAGTTATGATTCTCGATTACATACCCGTAATTCTCGTCATAGTTGTAGCAGCCGTTTTCGGGGGAATAGTGGTTTTATCCTCTAAAATATTCGGTCCTCAACGCCCAACCAAAGTTAAATTGATGTCGTATGAGAGTGGTAAAGACCCGGTAGGTACAACGCATGAAAGAATTTCCATCAAGTACTATCTGGTTGCCATGCTGTTTATAATATTTGATATTGAAGTAATTTACGTTTACCCGTGGGCAGTGCAATTCAAAAAACTTTTTGGTGAATATGGAATCTTTGCGTTTCTACCGATGTTTATTTTTCTAGTAGTACTGGAATTGGGATACTTTTATGTGTATAGGAAAGGAGGCTTAAAATGGGATTAGAAGCCGTCCTGCAAAAAGAGGGATACATTACAACAACTATAGATGCAATCGTTTCATGGGCGCGGAAAAATTCTGTCTGGCCAATGCCTATGGGAATTTCCTGTTGTGCTATTGAAATGATTTCTGCTGCCGATCCGAAATACGATATAGCACGTTTTGGTTCCGAAGTTATGCGCTTTACTCCGCGTCAATGCGATCTTATGATTGTTGCAGGCACTGTTACTTACAAAATGGCTCATGTAGTTAGAAGAATTTACGATCAGATGCCGGAACCAAAGTGGGTGATTGCAATGGGTGCATGTACTTCATCCGGTGGAATGTACCGCTCTTATAATGTTGTTCAGGGTATAGATCAATTTCTTCCGGTTGATGTTTATACTGCAGGTTGTCCCCCTCGTCCGGAAAATTTATTAAATGCGTTAATGACGCTTCAAGAAAAAATTGGAAAAACAAAAGCACGCGATTTTCAGAACAGACCTATGGTTGATCTAGAACTCGCTCAAAACTGATCGTATGGATGTTAAAGAACTAATCGTTGAAAGAGTAAAAGAAAAATTCGGATCCGCTCTGGAAGAAGTTTCCGATTTTAGAGATGATTTTTGCCTGACAATTAAAAAAGATCGGATTATAACTTTGGGAAAATTTTTGAATGATGATCCCGATCTTCAGTTCCTAATGTGCAAAGATGTAACTGCAATCGACTGGGCTACAAGAAAAAACAGATTTACTGTTGTATACCACATCTATTCCTTCAAATTAAATTTCACCCTTCGAATTAAAGCAAATATTATGGATGATTCCAATTCGATTGAAAGCATAACCTCAATTTGGAAAAGTGCCGATTGGTACGAACGCGAGACGTATGATATGTACGGAATAAAGTTTGTCAATCATCCCGATCTTAGAAGAATGTACATGCCGGAAGGATTTGAGCATTATCCGTTAAGAAAAGATTTCCCGTTGCTCGGCATTCCGGGTTCGCTGCCGTTTCCTAAAAAAGCAGAATAAGATGGATAGAATTTCGCAAATATATAACGATGAAAAACTTCTTAAACGTCTTCACGAAGACCAAGGCCTTTCTATTGAAGATGCGTTAGAAAATGAAATGGTGATTAACATGGGTCCGCAGCACCCGGCAACACACGGAGTGCTTCGACTTGTGTTACGACTCGACGGCGAAACTGTAATGGGTATTGTGCCCGAGCTTGGATATTTGCACCGTGGTTACGAGAAGATGGCAGAGAATATGAGCTACATCGAATTCATTCCTCATACCGATCGTCTCGATTACCTTGCTACGATGTGCAACAACGTTGCGTATGTTCTTGCTGTAGAAAAACTTGCCGGCATTGAAGCACCGAAACGCGCGCAATATATTCGTATGATCATTTCCGAACTTTCAAGAATTGCTTCGCATCTTGTTGCTATCGGTACATTTGCAATGGATGTTGGCGCTGTAACGATGGTTATGTGGACTTTCCGGGAGCGTGAAAAAATTCAGAATGTTTTTGACCGCCTTGCCGGTGCAAGATTTACAACAAGCTATACCAGAATCGGTGGCGTCGCTTCAGACATAGACAGCGAAGCGATTGCAATGGTACGGAAGTTTTTGGATGAATTTGAGCCGGCTTTGGTTGAAATGGATAAACTTATGCTCGGCAACAGAATTTTTATCGGTCGCCTCGAAGGTATTGGAATTTTGCCGCAAGAGGATGCTATTGCTCTCGGTATTACAGGCCCTAATCTCCGTGCAAGCGGTGTTGAATATGATATTCGTCGAGCCAAACCGTATTTGTTTTATAATGAAGTTGATTTCAACATTCCAATTTATTCGGAAGGTGATTGTCTTGCGCGATATTTTCAAAGAGGCGATGAAGTAAGAGAGAGTGCAAAAATTTTGAAACAGCTCCTTGATAAAATTCCTCAAGGCGAAGTAATGGCAAACGATCCTAAAAAAGTTCTTCCTCACAAAACCGAAATTTATTCCAAGATGGAAGAGCTGATTCATGATTTTATGATTGTTAATTTTGGAATTAATCCGCCGGTTGGAGATACATATTTTTCTGTGGAAAATCCGAAAGGTGAATTGGGATTCTATTTTGTAAGCAATGGCACCGGTAACCCATGGAAATTGAAAATACATTCGCCGTCGTTCTGTAACTTGCAGGCTATTCCTAAGATTTGTAAGGGCGCAATGGTTTCTGATGTTGTTGCAATTATAGGCTCGCTGGATCCTGTTATGGGTGAGGCGGATAAATGATAAAGAGTTAGAATAAGAAATGTGCGAGACGCATCTTAATCGTGAAAAATTAAAAGTATATCGAAAATTTGTTGAATTAGCTGACCGGGTTTGCAAAGTTTTACCGGATGTTAAAGTTAAAAATTTTATTAATGGGTTTAATAAAAAGTAATTCTGGTCGAGTTTATGAACAAGAGGAAAAATATGAATCTTAATCATCTTGCTCATTCCTTTGCTCTTATTCTTGATCTGAGGTCGAAATGAGTTTCAAGTTCACAGAAGAAAATTTGAAAAAGATCGAGGAGACGCGGAAGAAATATCCCACTGCTCTTGCCGCAGTGATGGATATGGTATATATCGCTCAGGAACAAAATGGTTACATTTCCAACGAAGCGATGGAAGAGATTGCAAATGTATTAGGAATAGATAAAGTAAATGTTCTTAGCGTTGTCACATTTTATACGATGTACCATACAAAACCTACTGGCAAATATCATGTTCAGGTTTGTACAAATGTATCGTGTATGTTGCGCGGGGCGTATGAAATTTGGGATGGCGTTAAAGAAAAACTCGGCATAGATCACATGCAGGTTACCAGCGATGGAAAATATTCTCTCGAAGAAGTTGAATGTATGGGCGCATGCGGTTACGCACCGATGATTGCGGTTAACGAAGATTACTTCGAGAATTTGGATAAAGAAAAAGTTTTTGAAATTATAGACTCTCTAAAATAATGGAAAGAATTGTTCTACCCGAAATACCGGATCTGAATCAGATAGAAGTTTATCTTGCTAACGGTGGATTCCAGGCTGCAAGGAAAGCCTTCCGGCAATCTCCAGATGATTTGATCGATCAAATCAAAAAATCCGGACTTCGTGGAAGAGGCGGTGCTGCTTTTTTAGCCGGTTTGAAGTGGAGCTTTATGCCGAAATCGAACGACAAACCGAAATATCTTTGCGTCAACGGCGATGAAAGTGAACCCGGTTCATTTAAGGATAGACAAATTTTTGAAGACAATCCGTTTCAGCTTATTGAAGGCACCATCATAACATGTTATGCAATCGGTGCAAAGGTTGCGTACATGTATATTCGCGGCGAATATCATAAATGGATTAAGCTGATGCAAAAAGCCGTCGACGAAGCTTATGCACGTGGGTTTGTTGGCGAAAAAATGAAAGAAACTTTTGGAATTGATTTCAGCTGCGATCTTTTCATCCACAAAGGTGCGGGCGCTTACATTTGCGGCGAGGAATCATCGCTGATGAATTCAATCGAAGGATTGCGCGGTTATCCGCGTGTTAAGCCACCATTCCCCGCTCAGCGGGGATTGTGGGGAAATCCGACTACGATCAATAATGTTGAAACGATTACAAATGTGCCGGCAATTATTTCTAAAGGGTGGGAATGGTTCTCGAAAATCGGCGCACCAAAACATCCCGGGACAATTTTATTCGGAGTGAGCGGACACGTTAACAAGCCCGGCGTGTACGAACTTCCTTCCGGAATTTTATTGACTGATTTGATTTACAATTATGCCGGCGGTGTTCCCGGAAATAAAAAAATTAAATGTGTTATTCCTGGCGGTTCATCTATGCCTCCTTTGCGCGGTGATCAGATTGAAGGTGTTCGTATGGATGCCGAATCGTTGAAAGAAGCCGGCTCGGCTATAGGAACCGGCGGCGTTATGGTAATGGATGAAGATACAAACTTGTTAAAAATTTTAATTCGCATTGCACATTTTTATCATCACGAAAGCTGCGGGCAGTGTACGCCAT
>CAZQQC010000078.1:0-14083 GCA_964595365.1 uncultured Melioribacter sp. | reverse complement strand
GTGGAAGAAGATAAAGAGCAAAAAGGCGGATACTCTGTTAACGCCCTAGGAAGGGAATATGCCGAAGTAAATAATCCTAGTACTGACCAACATACACGTAATGCAAGTGATGTATGGGTAAAATGGAAGAAAAATTATAAAAGTTAGAACTTTAATTGAGGATTCTAATGATACGGCCTGAGCAGATTTATTTTGTAGGATAAATAAAACAGATTGAAGTTGGGGTGTATGACAATCAATGGAATGAAAAGTTATTTTAAGCTTTTAAATGGTATGAATTTCTTGTTCATTTTTAATGAAAAAGTGACAAACATATATATTTTATGGGGCTGTTGTAGATAAGTTTAAAAGGAATACTGGAAGAGGTTTGAATCGTTGACTTTTCTAACCATCAAAAAACAGTCACTTTTTCTATAGGGTTCTCAGCCTCATTAATCCAATAAGTTTACAAAATTCAATAAACCGGGGTTGTGACCGAAGAACAACACTGTTTCATGTTTGTTATCAATTTCTTTTACGACATTCATTAAATCTCTTATAGTTGCATTATAAATTCTCCCGTCGGCTTCAATTTTATCTTTCTTGTAATGCAGTTCACCTGCAAAAATTTCTGCGGTCAAAAATGCACGTGTAGCGGGACTGCTTATAATTAAGCCGGGCTTAATGTTTTTTTTGTTGAGCAGCCGTGCTATAATGAGAGAATCATTCATGCCGCTTTCGGTCAGTGTTCTTTCGAAATCGGATTGGTAAGTTTCGTGCCGGCTTGATTTGGCATGGCGAACGAGATAGAGCGTTTTCATATGGCAGAAGTAAACCTAAATGTTGCGGGAATTAAATTGATAATTTTTTTAGCTGCCCTTTAAGTCTGCGAATATTTTTTTCTTTCTGCGGCTGAAAATTCTTCAGGGCATAATTCGTAAAAAAATGGTGCTGGTTAAGAAATTCGATTGTCTTGCAGATCCACTCGCGTTCGGTCAATTTAGAGTTTGAATAATGTTCGAACTCGTTTCTGAACAAATCGTTTCGTTCAAAAAAAGATTTGCGTCCTAAGTGGTTCAGATCGGCATCGCAAATTATTTGTTCGAACTTGTTATAGGGATTTTGCGGAACTTTGGTTGCCCGTATGCAATAGATTATCTTTTCTATTTTGTTGCTGTCGTAATGTTCGTCATATAAAAAATTAGTTGCATATATAACACTTATTTCTTCGTGCCCGGTTGTCTTTTCAATGTAACCGATGTCATGAAACCATGCTGCAATTTGAATCAGTTCTAAATCATCCGGTGCAATACGCTCGCCGATGCATATTTCTATGCTCGATTCCACTACGTCTTTAGTATGTGCAAGATTATGGTAAGTATTGTACGGGGGTGTCTTAGATGTTAAGATACTGTTTATGTAGTCTTCGGTAGCTGCAAGAATTTGTTTGTGCATGTTGTTTTGCTGAATTTTACACGAACAAAGATTATGAAATTCCGCATGAGAGTAAAACAAAATGATCCTTTCGTGGATTAGCGCACACCGGCTTCGATACAAAATTTATTCGCAGCAATTTGGCAACTTTTGTGTTTGAACGGCAGACTGCACTAATTTAGGGCTGACGAATGGAATACCTAAATTCAAACCACGCAAAATGAATAAAGCCGCAAGAATAAATGCGAAAGCCGGAATAATTTTTGTCACTCGTCTTCTGATATTTATGTTAATAATTTTTCCGAGGACTGCAGTAATGAACATTGCCGGTAATGTTCCAAATCCAAAGAAAGCCATATAGAGTGTTCCGCTTAAAACATCTCCTGTCGAAATAGCACCTGCAATTCCGGCATAGACAAAACCACACGGTAATAATCCGTTTAGCAGTCCCATCGTAAACATAGAGGTATTACTTTTTTGTGAAGCAAGACGAAAGAAATTTATTTTGATGAATGCTGTGACACCTTTATAAAAATTTACTTCTGAAATTTTCGTTTTTATTTTTCCCGGTATGATAGCATATATTAAAATTATTGCACCAAGCATTATGGAAAGGTTTTGCTGAAGCCCGAACAAAACTAACCTGTTGCCAAACAATCCGAATAACGCTCCCATCAAACTGTAAGTAACTATTCTGCCGAAATTATAAAGTGCGCGACCAAGCACAATTTTGAATTGGCTTTCTCTGAAAACCGGCAATGCAAGCACAATAGGACCGCACATTGCTACACAGTGTAAACTGCCCAATAACCCAATAACGAACCCTGCCCAAATTTCCATCTCAGTTTATCATTACAATTTTTTCGTTGAAGTATGAATAGCTTTTGGCGTTCCAATCAATTTGGATTTTCCACAATCCTTTTTCAAGATTCGTTGTGCTGAAACTTTGCGTGTAACTGGAATCGAGCGCAATATTCACTTCAAAATCTTTTGTCTTATCAGCCGGTCTGTAAAACTGAATTGTTCCGCCAATTTCGTTCGGTTTAAACAGTTTCGGAAAAGATAACTTTACTATTCCAGCTTCCAAATTTATGTTCAAAGGTTTAGCCAGCTCTTTCGTTCTTTTCTCCTTATCAATCTGGGTCTGGTATTTGATCTCTTTAGCATAATAATCATTTGTTACAAGACCAACGTCTTGATTCATAAAGATTATAACAAGAATAATAACAGCGACTACAAAAAAAGCATAAGCAGCGGCAACTTTCACACCCCAAGAAATTTTCATCGATTTACTCTCCCGAGAAATGCAGTTTGTATTACGTTTATTGTTTTTCCATTCGACATAACGGCAATCTTAAAATTTGTTTTCTGTTGTTTGATTTCCGATTTCGGCAATATGACAAGAAATTTTCCTTCAGATACACCCTGCGGCCCGACGTTCAAATCGTTACCGAGCAACTTTATTTCGCCTTTCATGTTTTGCAAAGAAAGCGATACCGGTAAAAAGCCGAATGTTTTATTGACGATCTTCACGTCGTAAATATTGCTAATCTTGTCGTCCGGCTGCTCCTGGAAAAACATTCCCGGTGTGCGGAAAATATTTAACTCGATATCGGAGCGTGTAGCAAGAAGATATGAAATCAAAGCGACTAACAGAACTAGTACAGCAGTATAACCGATGGCGCGCGGTTTGGAAATTGATTGTCTGCCGGTTTCAATTTCGTTCTTCGAAGCATAACGGATCAGACCTTTCGGACGCTTTACCTTAACCATAACATCGTTACATGCATCTATACATGCCGTGCAGTTAATGCATTCGAGCTGTGTTCCGTTGCGAATGTCTATGCCTGTTGGACAAACATCAACGCACAACCGGCAGTCGATACAATCGCCAAAATTTTTATTGGAATCTTTTTTTATTTTTCCGCGTGGCTCGCCGCGTTTATAATCGTAATGAATAACGATTGAGTTTTGATCTAGCATCACTCCCTGAAGTCTTCCGTACGGACAAACAAGTGTGCACGCTTGCTCGCGAAATGAAGCGAACACAAAGTAAAATATTCCGGAAAAAATTAGTATTGCAATAAAAGTTGAGGAATGTTCCGCGGGCGTATCTTTAATATATTGTAAAAGCTCCTGCTCGCCGATTATGTATGAAAGAAAAATATTTGAGATTAGAAACGACAGACCGAAGAAAATTATTTGCTTCAAAAACTTCTTGAAAAATTTTTCGGTATTCCACGGCGCATTTTTAAGTGCCCGCTGCTTAGTTGCGTCACCTTCAATGAAGTATTCAATCTTACGGAATATCATTTCCATAAAAATGGTTTGGGGACAAATCCAGCCGCAGAACAATCTGCCGTAAACAACGGTGAAGAGAAAAATTGAAACTATCAAAGCAATCATTATCAAAGCAAACAAAAACATATCGTGCGGACCGAACGGGATTCCTAAAACGATAAATTTTCTTTCCAGTACATTGAGAAGAATAAAGGGATGATCGTTGATTTTAATGAATGGTGCGGCGAACAAGAATGCAACCAGGAAAACGCTGACGATTGTTCGTATGGTATGAAACCTCCCGGAAGGTTTTTTGGGAAAAATCCATTTCCTTTTTCCCTCATTGGTTACAGTTACCAGCGAATCTCGAAATTCTTCTTCATTGATGGAATTACCCGTGTTCATAAATTACTTCTGTACGTTTGCAGAATTGGCTTTCGGCTCTTCCCATTTTTGTCCCTGAGGCGGTTTCGCATTTGGCGGATTAGTTCCTTGGAGCGATATTACATAACTAGCTACCGCTTGAATTTTTTTCGGGTCGAGCTGAGTCTGCCAGCTTATCATTCCCATTGCCGGAACGCCGTTTTTAATTGTTGTAAAAATATTTTTTATGCCTCCACCATGAATCCAGTAATCGTCTGTCAAGTTTGGTCCAACAACACCTTGAGCGTTTTGACCGTGACATGTAACGCAGTTCTTCTGAAAAATTTCTTTCCCTTCACTTAGCGAAGCGGCATCGGTTAATTGCGTAACCGTAGTCTCGTTTATAAATGCGCCGGATTTTATAAGAAGCTGCCGCTCGAAAGCAGTTTGCTGCATTTCTTGATTGTATTCGGTTGATTGAACCTGCCCGTTACCAAACACGTGGAAAACGAGCATGTAAATAATTCCCCAAACAATTGTTCCGTAGAAAAGAAAACTGAACCATGGCGGAACACGGTTATCAAGCTCGCGGATTCCGTCGTAGTTGTGGTTCAGTAAAATATCAGCTTCCCTTTCAACCGGCGTTGCCCTCATCAAATATTTTTTAAAAGCAATTAACGGATTCTTGAAAAGTCTTCCTTCGATGTCATTCTTTTCGGAATAAACAACGGCTAACCAAATTATGAATGCTATGAACAGCAGAGTAATTAAAGTCATTACTCTCATGATCGCATCGAGATCGTAGCCGGATGTTTGAGCTGCCAACAAATTGGAATAACCAACTATCATTGCAGCTAAAAACAGAATTGAGAACAAAATTTTATTCTTTAACTTCATTTTTTATCTCGGACTTATTTTCGTTTTCTAAATTAGAATCAAGCGGAAGGTTTTTCATTTTGGATAAATACTTTTTGTCAAGCCGCATTACCCAAACCAGTGTAACCCCAAAGAGGGCGATGAAAAGAATCATGGATACAATCGGATAAATTGAAATTCCTTCTATTCTGCTTAAGTGTTCTGAAAACATTTTTACCTTCTATTTGGTTGATGCCGGGTTAACTTTGATATCCGCACCAATACGCTGCAGGTAAGCAATCAATGCAATAATGTCTTTATCCGGTTCCGCGGGTATACCGTTGTTGATTAAATCTTGGGTTATAACATTTGCCTGTTTAGCGAGGTCTTGATTAGCATATCTATCGTATCCAGCTTCATACGGAACGCCAAGTGAGCGCATGGCTCTGATTTTTGCTGCAGTTGTAGTTGTATCTAATGTTTGGGTTAAGAGCCAGGGGAACCGCGGCATTATAGAACCGGGCGACATCTGGCGCGGATCCTGCATATGCAGATAATGCCAGAGGTTAGAATATTTTCCTCCTTCTCTCGCTAAATCCGGCCCGGTTCTTTTTGATCCCCACAGGAACGGATGATCGTAAACAAATTCTCCCGCTTTCGAATATTCTCCGTACCGCTCTGTCTCGGATCTGAAAGGACGGATAAGTTGCGAATGACATGAAACGCATCCTTCCCGAATGTAAATATCCCTTCCTTGTAGTTCGAGAGGTGTGTATGGTTTTACGCTTGCAATAGTTGGTATGTTTGACTTGATTAAAAATGTCGGAATTAATTCTACCAATCCGCCGATCAGAATTACAACAGCGGAAAGAAGAGCAAATTTTACCGGGCGTTTTTCTAACCAGCTGTGAATCATACCTCGTTTTAGTTTGTCGGCTTCTCTATCGAACGGTGCCGCTTCAGCTTCTTCGTTCTTGACGAACGAACCCTGCCTTGCAGTTTTCATCAAGTTATAAACCAGCATAATCGCGCCTGCAAAGTAGAGCAGACCGCCGGATGATCTGATGATGTACATCGGAATTATTTGCAGAGTTATCTCCAAAAAGTTTGGATACTGCAGCATTCCCAGCGGATTGAACTGTTTCCACATCAAAGATTGTGCTATGCCCGACCAGTACATTGGTATCACATAGAAAACTATTCCGAGCGTTGAAATCCAGAAATGCATGTTCGCTAATTTTTTAGAGTAGAGTTCCGTGTTCCAAAGTCTTGGAACCATCCAGTAAAGAATTCCAAACGAAAGCATTCCGTTCCAGCCGAGAGCTCCAACGTGAACATGTGCTATCGTCCAATCGGTGAAATGTGAAATTGCGTTTACATTCTTTAGAGAGAGCATAGGCCCCTCGAATGTTGCCATGCCGTATGCAGTAACGGCAACAACCATAAATTTCAAAATCGGGTTATCTCTTACTCTATCCCACGCACCGCGAAGAGTTAATAATCCGTTTAGCATTCCGCCCCAAGACGGAGCTATTAGCATAATCGAAAAAACAGTTCCCAGCGATTGTGCCCAATCCGGAAGCGCCGAATACAATAAATGATGCGGTCCTGCCCATATGTAAATAAAAATTAAAGCCCAGAAGTGAAGGATTGATAATCTATAAGAATAAACAGGTCTGTTTGCCGCTTTCGGTAGAAAATAGTACATCATTCCTAAATATGGAGTCGTCAAAAAGAAGGCAACCGCGTTGTGTCCGTACCACCATTGAACAAGAGCGTCTTGTACACCGGCATAAACAGGATAACTCTTAAAAAATGTAACCGGAAGTTCGATGGAGTTGACAACATGTAAAACAGTAACAGTTACAAATGTTGCAATGTAAAACCAGATTGCAACGTACATGTGTTTCTCTCTTCGTTTGATAATTGTACCGAACATGTTTGCGCCGAACGAAAGCCAGACAACGGCTATCAAGATATCGATAGGCCATTCAAGCTCTGCGTACTCTTTGCTGGTTGTAATTCCAAGCGGAAGAGTTACAGCCGCCAAAATAATTATCAGTTGCCAGCCCCAAAAATGAAACTGGCTTAAGAAGTCGTTCAACAATCTTGTTTTACATACTCTCTGCAACGAATAGTAAACACCTGCAAACATCATGTTACCAATGAATGCAAATATTACCGCATTTGTATGCAGCGGACGTACTCTTCCAAATGTTATATACTGTATTCCGAAATTGAGTTCGGGTACAAAGAGTTGAACCGCTAGGATTAAACCGACGAGCATTCCGACTATTGCAAAAATTACCGTAGCTATTACGAACTGCTTGACGATCTGATTATCGTAACCGAATTTCTCCATCTGCATGAAGAGAACTCCTCTGTTTATTTATGAAAAAGTACGAAGCAGAATTTAGAAGACAGAAGTTAGAAAATAGAATTTAGGTGTTCGAACAATGGTTACCATTTCCTTCCTTCTTATTTCTGTCTTCAGTCTTCTTATTTCTTAATTCTGTTTTCCGATTCTCGAATAAAATTCTTACCGAAGGTGTATACTTGTCATCGTATTGCCCGCTTTTAACAGCCCAGAGGTATGCAATTAAAAATCCGATAGCAACCAGTAGACTTGCACCGATTAATACAATAACTACAGCCATTAAATTAAACCTCGCCGTCTCGCAATCAAGTTTGTTGCTGCGGTTGTGAAAAGGACAACCGAGACAGAGCTAATCGGCATTAATATCGCAGCAATTAGCGGTGATAACAATCCTTGAAATGCGAAACCCAATCCTATTAAATTGTAAACGAAAGATAGTATAAAACTTACAATAATAATTTTCTTACTGGTTTTCGAGAAGGCGATGAAATCTTTTAATCGATAGAAAGAATCCGAATCGAGAATTCCGTCGCATGCCGGAGAGAAATTATTCGTGTCGTCCGAAATCGAGATTCCTGCATCGCTTTGTTTCAGTGCACCGGCGTCGTTCAAACCGTCGCCTATCATCATAACCTTTTTGCCGAGATTCTGTTGTTCTTGAACAAAATTCAATTTATCATGCGGCGATTGTCTAAAATACAGTTTATTATTAGAAGTAAAATATTTTTTTAGTTTTTCTTTTTCGCCTTCGTTATCGCCGGATAGTAGTGCAAGTTCGTAATCCTTTTCAAGACCGGAGACAACTTTTTCCAATCCTTGTCTATATTTATTCGTTATGCTGAAGAATCCTTTGGCATGGTTGTCAATCGAAACATAAACTTCCGTTGAGAAATCGTTACCGGAATTCAACATGTTGTAACCCACAAAATTTGCAGAACCAATTTTAACATCGCGGTTTTCGATTTCTGCATGTATGCCTCTGCCAATTCTCTCTTCATAATAATCGGGATTTTTGGTTGCGCCGGTATCAAGAAAATGAAAAACAGCTCTGCTAAGCGGATGAGAAGAATTTCTTACTGTGGATTTGATTAGCATTTTATCTTCACGGCTTAAATTATCACCAACAAACCGAACATGAGCAGATCCGTTTTCAGTTATTGTGCCGGTTTTATCGAAGACAATCATTTCTACCGAAGCAAGTTTTTCAATTGCGTGCGTGTTCTTCAAATAAAATTTATTTTTGCCGAATATCCTTAACACATTTCCCAGTGTAAATGGTGTTGAAAGCGCGAGTGCACAAGGGCAAGCAATAATCAATACCGAAGTAAATGCGTCGAAAGCTGTTTTGTAATTTGGCAGCCAATACAAACCGGCAACTACGGCTATAGCAATAACAACAAATGTAAAATGTTTGCTGATCGCATTTGCCAACGAAGAAATTCTCGATTCCCTTTCTTCGTGAAATGCTTTATTGTTCCAAAGCTGGGTGAGATAGCTTTGAGAAACTTCTTTAACCGTTTCAACTTCGACCGCACTGCCAATTTGCTTTCCGCCGGCATAAATTGTATTGCCGTTTTGAAGCGAAACTGGAACAGATTCGCCGGTAACAAAACTGTAGTCGATGTTAGCCTTACCTTTGATTAAAACTGCATCGGCTGGAATCAATTCGTTGTTTCTAATAATTAACCTGCTGCCAACTGCAAGTTTCTCAACCGGAATTGTAGTTTCTTTACTATTTCTGAGGATAGTTACTGCAATCGGAAAATATGATTTGTAATTTCGTTCAAAGTTAAGTGTGTCGTAGGTTTTATTTTGAAATAATTTACCCGTAAGAAGAAAAAAGATCAACCCGGAAAGAGAATCTAGATATCCTGCACCATTAAAAAAAACAATTTCAATCAGACTTCTAAAAAACAGCACAAAGACACCAATAGCAATCGGTACATCTATGTTGATAATTTTCTTTTTCAACCCTTTCCATGCCGAGGTAAAATAACCGCCGCTGCTGAAGAAGAAAACTGGTAAGGCGAGAATAATATTTATGTAAGCGAAAATATGTTTTAGATGCTCTTGTTCGCTTATTGATATTGAAAGGTATTCGGGAAAACTGAGAAGCATTATGTTGCCGAAACAAAATCCGGCAATACCAATTTTGTAGTAGAGATTTTTGTATTCGCTTCTGGATTTTTCTTCTTTCTTATTTTCCAAATTAAGCCGGGGTTCGTACCCGATTGAATCCATTAGTTCAACTATTTTCCGGAGTGAAGTTTTGTCTTCCCAGTATTGCAGATAAATTTTTTTTTGAAGGAAATTCACTTTTGAAGAAATAATTCCTTCGTCAAGCCTGTATAGGTTTTCGAGAATCCAGATGCATGAACTGCAATGAATTTGAAGCACATCAAATGTGATTGTGGTTCTTTTGCCGTTAGTGAAATCAATTAATTTCTGTTTTAGGTCGGGATCGTCTAAAAATTCATAATTACTTTTTATATGATGCTTCCGGCTAATGCCCGGGTTTTGATCGATTGCATAATACTCGCACAGGTTGCTTTCGTTCAGTAACCGGTAAACAGTTTTACAGCCGTTGCAGCAAAAGACTTTTTTGTCAATAGAAATGGAATCGCCGGAACATTCATCGCCGCAGTGATAACACAAAAGCTTGAAGTCTGTTTTCCCTTCTAAGATTTCTAATTCTTCCAAATGAATTAAAATTAATGATCGGAGAGAATTCCAAACCAAAGTTACAAAAATATCGACACATTCTCGATTTATATGCAATGAAAATATTTTTTGAAGCAATGCCGAGACCCGATTATCAAAAATGTAGTTTTTTTTGATTTCACAAATTTGTCTTAACTTTGAAATACTTATTGTAAAACTTCGAGAGACTAATATGACACCGTTAAAAAATAAAAATGTTTTTATTACAGGAGTTACTTCGGGAATCGGCAAGTCGTGTGCTTATGCTTTTGCAAGAGAAGGTGCGAATGTAATCATAAGCGCACGCAGACTTGCATTGGTAGAACAAATAGGCGAAGACATAAAAAATAAATTTGGTGTGGGAGTTTACGCGTTCAAACTTGATGTCCGGAACAAAGTTGAAGTTGATAATTCGGTTAGGTCTCTTCCAGAAGAGTTTAAAAGAATTGATATTCTTGTAAACAATGCCGGGCTTGGAATCGGTCTCGACAAATTTTACGAAGATAATCCGGAAGGATGGGAAGCTATGATTGATACTAATGTAAAAGGATTGTTGTACGTAACTTATGCAGTGGTTAAAGGAATGGTTGAAAGAGAAAGCGGGCATGTAATTAATATTGGTTCGCTTGCAGGACACGAAGCATACCCCAAAGGTGCGGTTTACTGCGCAACAAAATATGCGGTCGATGCCATCACAAAATCGCTGCGTATGGATCTTGTAGAAAAACATATCCGTGTAAGTAGCATCGACCCCGGTATGGTTGAAACGAATTTCAGCGTTATCAGATTTAGCGGCGACGAAGAGAAAGCCAGGAATGTTTATAAAGGTGTTAAACCATTAACGGGCGATGATATTGCAGAGTCGGTAATTTTTTGTGCCACACGTCCGGCTAATGTAAACATTGCCGAAATGTTGATACTTGCCGGTACCCAGGCTTCTGCAATGGTAGTGCACCGCAAAACCCAGTAGAGTGTTTGTGTCTCCTAATTTGATTAAAATTAGATTGTAGATGTTTATGATAACCAAGGAGAAGAAATTCTTGTTTTTTTTCCGTATCTTTAAGTAGAAAATTTACGGGTTAGTTTGTTCTACTTTTATTTTCCGCTCTAAGTCCCAAAAAATAGGAGGTACAAATGAGCGTACAACCTATTGTCGATAACAGGAAAAAGTTAGAGTGGTCGAAACATACTCGAACGAGTCGACTGCGGGTTGATTCGGAGAGTGTAAAAGCAAACACGCTTACATTTGTTTCCGATTTTGTTTCCCCGGTAGATCAAATACCGCAGGTAGATCATTCACAAAGAAAAACTTCGGTTCAGGAAAAAAAGAAAAGACCGCTCTCTTACACTTCGGAGAATTGGATAGGGTAAGCGAAAGAGATGCTTAGTTTTGGTTACAACCATTTCCCGCGAAAGTAACAATCCTATTTTGTAGGAGGAAGATATATATTATTTTCTCCCTCTGTAAAAGCTACTCCAGGAAAAGTTCTTATTCGAAAACAATCTAAAGTTTATGATGCTACGAATAAACTTACGTCACCCGCGCCGTATCGTATAACCATCGGCTCGTCTTCGCTCAAATCAATTATACTGGACGGTTCGCCTTCAAGTGCGCCGGCAGCAAGCATCAAATCAACCTGCGAGTTAAAAATTGTTTGAATCTCCAAAGGATCGAAAAGAAGTTCTCCTTTGCGTGTTGTAACACTTGTGCTCACTATCGGATTGCCTAATGTTTTTGTCAATGTGAGTGCTATTTGATTATCAGGAATCCGGATACCGACCGTGCGGCGCTTGGTCCATAATTTTTTTGGAACTTCCCGCGCAGCAGGTAAAACAAAAGTGTAAGGTCCGGGCAGAAGTTTTCGCATAGTCTTGTAAGCGTAATCCGAAACTCTTGCATACTTGGAAATGTCTTTAAGGTCGGGGCAGATAAAACTGAAAAGTTTTGTTCCGGCATCCTGCTTAATTGTATAAATTCTGTCGAGTGCTTCTTTGTTATAGATATCGCAGCCAAATCCGTAAACCGTATCGGTAGGATAAATAACTACACCGCCGCTTTTAAGTACTTCAACGGCTTTGTCGATAAAACGCATTTGTGGTGTAATGGGATGTAATTCATAATATTCCATCTTGTAGCTCCTTCCTTAATGGTTTCATGAATATTATGTTATTGTACAGTGTAGAACCTCTTGAAGTTCTCTATTTGGTGAGAGTCAAAAATTTCTACCGTAAAAAATGAACTTGTAATCAAATTGTCAACAAAAATCTATTGGAATTTTGAATTCACTTAATGAAATTGTATTAACAAATTTTGTGCAAATGCAAAAATTCAAAAAAATCCAACGCCAGGTTCTAATTCTTGGAATAATAAGTTTTTTTACGGATTTCGCTTCCGAGATGCTTTATCCAATAACGCCGATCTTTTTAACTGCTGCACTCGGCGCTTCAATGTCGCTTGTCGGTTTGATTGAAGGTGTTGCGGAAGTAACAGCCGGATTTCTAAAAGGGTATTTTGGCGCACTATCGGATAAAATAGGTAAACGATCGATCCTTATTGTTATAGGGTACGGACTTTCCGGATTAGTGAAACCGTTGCCTGGAATAATCGTCACAATTCCTTCTGTAATTTTTGCACGCGTCGTCGATAGAATAGGAAAAGGAATTAGAACTGCACCGCGTGATGCATTGCTGGCAAGTTATGCCGACCCCGCAATAGATGGTGCTGGCGGAAACACCGGCGCAGTCTTCGGATTTCACAGAGGAATGGATACATTTGGCGCTGTTGCCGGACCGTTGAGCGCGCTTCTGCTTCTGAATTTTTTCCCCGGCAAATATGCATGGATTTATCTCGCTGCAATTTTTCCGTCGATCTTTGCAATCGGTTTTACTTTTGTTGTGAAGGATGTTAAAGGCAAAACGAAATTGAACGGTAAAAAGTATTACGCCTCGTTTTGGAAATCATCCCCGCATGAGTATAAAATATTTCTTCTGCTGTTCACACTTTTTTCTCTCGTCAACAGCAGCGATGTTTTCTTGATCTTGAAATCGAAACAAGTCGCTCATTCGGATATCACGGCAATTCTCGGTTATGTTTTTTACAATTTGATTTACGCGCTCTCCTCATATCCGGTTGGACTTGTTGCAGACAAATTTGGCAAACGAAACGTATTCATAATCGGCATGATAATTTTTTCGATTGTCTATTTTGGTTTTGCGATGAATCAAAATTTTCACGCCATGTGGGTTCTGTTTGCGTTCTACGGAATTTATGCGTCGGCAACCGAAGGAGTATCCAAAGCATGGGTTTCCGATTTGGTGAACGATGAATTCCGCGGTTCTGCAATCGGGTTGCTTACAATGCTTTCAAGTTTTGCAATTATGTTCGGTTCATTTCTCACCGGTGTCTTGTGGGATAACTTTGGCGCGCAAGTTCCGTTTTTAATTTCATCAATCGTATCCTTGCTAATAGCCGGTGTTCTATTGTTTATGAAAAAAAGTGAGTCTTTGCGTTCTTTGCAGAAATCTTAGAGGCATTTGCAGTTAAAAAGTTTAACCCCGAGGACACACGAATACTAAGTGCATGATATAACTCTTCATTATCAAAATCGATTTTCCTATTTTTCATCAGCGTTTAAGAAAAATCTATGAAGACGAAAAGTAAGTTTGCAGTTGTTGCTGTTAGCGGAGGAATGGATAGCTGTGTTACCGCAGCGATCGCGAATAAATCTTTCAATCTTGCTTTAATTCACATCAATTACGGTCAGCGCACCGAAAACCGCGAGCTGAAAGCCTTTCATGATATTGCCGACTATTACAAAGTAGATAAACGTTTGGTGATCGACTTCAGCCATTTCATCAAGATGGGCGGGTCGTCGTTGACTGATAAATCGATTGAAGTTTCCAGAGCCGATCTTGCCAGTAAAGAAATTCCTACATCGTATGTTCCGTTCCGCAATGCAAACATTTTGAGCGCATGCGTAAGCTGGGCAGAAGTGATCGGTGCAAATAGGGTTTTTATCGGCGCCGTTTACGAAGACGCAAGCGGCTACCCGGATTGTCGTCCAAAGTTTTTTGAAGCCTTTGAAAAAATGGCTG
>CAZQQC010000077.1:0-14307 GCA_964595365.1 uncultured Melioribacter sp. | reverse complement strand
CTCTCAGTGTTTGATTGGAGAGCAAATATTTTTTCATTAACCGATTTTTCAACCAACACTCTAAAAGCAAAACGTAAAATTTGGAACTAACTTTTCTCCTTTTTGGTTATTTAAATAACTACCCAAAATGAAAGTTTTTATATGAGGAAGAAGGTTGGTTCCGAAACAAATAAAAAAAAATATGAAGCTTTTGAAACTGAAATAATGCCGCATGTTAATGCTTTGCAAAGTTTTGCACTCAAAATGACAAACGATCACGAAGACTCCGATGATCTAGTGCAGGAAACATTGCTAAAGGCATTTAGATTTTTTGACAAATTTGAGAATGGTACAAACGCTAAGGCATGGCTTTTTCAAATAATGAAAAATTCTTATATCAATAATTACAGAAAAAACAGCAGAGAGCCTAATAAAGTAGATTATGACGATGTTCAGAATTTTTATGAGACTATTCAAGCCGAAGACGTAAAGACTAAGCATTGCGTTGGCGATGCCTTCAGCGGCATACTGGATGATGAAATTGCAAATGCTCTTTCCGTTCTGCCAGATGATTTTAGAACAATAGTATTCTTGAGCGACATTGAAGGATATACTTATGAAGAAATTGCTGATTTCATGGACTGTCCGGTTGGAACAGTAAGATCCCGCCTGCACCGCGCTCGAAAAATGCTATATGCCTTGCTCTACCAATATGCTCAAAATCATGGTCTTGTAATTTCTGAAGTTGTGAATTCAAACCAAAATCAAACGAAATTGCTCCCCGGTAAGATCAAATTCAAACCTTCTGCAAAGTTCATGGTCAATTAATCTTGCTTACTGACCGGGTTCTTGAATCTTTATCAAGAAGTGAATTATTTTGTAGACAATTTAGACATTATTAATTATTTTTGTCCTGTGATTTTAATAAAAACTTATCAAAAAGACTGCCATAGAGACTGTAATCTGTATCTCTTAGTTAAACCAATAATTTATCAAATAGCGGGGAAGAGAAATCATTTTTCTAGCGAAGATAAATTTTTCTTTTGAGGAACTTTATTTTTTTCCATTTAGTAAAAAATTCGGTTTATATTCAAAAAGTAATGTTAGTTAAGATACAAAATTAAGGAGTAGTTAAGAATTGAAGATCACAAAGCAATTTACAAACCGTGAAAGCAAATCTTTAGATCAATACCTTCAAGAAATCGGAAAGGTTGACCTTCTAACGCCGGACGAAGAAATTGAGTTAGCTATCCGGATCAAAAAAGGGGATCAATCTGCGTTAGAAAAATTAACAAAAGCAAATTTGCGCTTTGTGGTAAGTGTTGCCAAGCAATATCAGAATCAAGGACTTCCGCTGGGCGATTTAATAAACGAAGGTAATCTTGGTTTGATAAAAGCCGGTCGCAGATTTGACGAGACAAGGGGATTCAAATTCATTTCTTATGCAGTATGGTGGATCCGCCAATCTATCATGCAGGCTATTGCCGAGCAATCAAGAATGGTTCGTCTGCCGTTAAATCGTGTTGGCGCTTTGAACAAAATGGGCAAAGCATTAAGCCAGCTCGAACAGGAATATGAAAGAAGACCCAGCCCTGAAGAAATTGCAAATCAACTTGATATGGATGTTGCCGACGTAACATACGCAATGCAAATAGCAGGCCGCCACGTGTCGATGGATGCACCGTTTGCTCACAGCGACGATAACAACAACAGTTTGTTAGACGTTATGCCGAACGAAGATCAACCTTCACCGGATCATACGTTAATGAAGGAATCTTTGAAAACAGAAATTGAAAGATCGCTCTCAACACTTACCGAAAGAGAAGCTGAGGTTATTCGCCTTTACTTCGGGCTGGGCAAAGAACATTCACTTACACTCGAAGAAATCGGCGAGAAACTTAACTTGACGCGTGAAAGAGTTAGACAGATTAAAGAAAAAGCATTAATAAGATTGCGTCATTCGACAAGAAGCAAAAATCTTAAAGCTTACTTAGGATAATATTTCAGAATTTTGCTAAAGCCCTTTCAAGATTTGTGGAAGGGCTTTTTTATTTTAAACTAACCGATGTTATGCAAAACTTGGGCTTGACAAACGAATTTTTGTTAACCTTCGAAGTTAACCCGTTGTTATCATAGAGCAGCCCAGGAGACGAGTATATTTTTTCATTGTAATTCAGACCTTGCTTAAGGTGAGTTAAACTAATTATCTTCAGATTATATTTTGAACAATTTTTCAAAAACTGGTAGCGCAATGAAATCTATCCGAAAATATATTCTGTTAATACTGATTTTTTGTTCGCACGTAGAAGCACAGTCCGATATCTTAGGATTCTGGGACGGTAATCTAAAAATGTTAACGATGAATTTGCAATTTCAACTTAAGATAGCGAACACCGGCAAGTCGTTGAATGCCTTTATGAATATTCCTTCGCAAGGAGTGAAAGCATATCTGCTCCAGGTATTTACTTACAAAAAATCCAAGGTATATTTTGAACTTCCGGGTCAAGCCGGAATTGCTAAATTCGACGGAATGCTGAAAGGTGATTCAATAAAAGGAACACTTCTTCAGGCAGGAATAAAAGGGATTTTTTTTTTGAAGAGAAGCGTTGAACAAACTGATGCGGTACAACAAGAAAATAAACCTGGCGAACCGCTCCCTTATTCCGAAGATGAAGTTGTTTTTAAAAGCGGTAAAATTCTTTTCTCTGGCACATTAACAACACCCAAAGGAGATACTAATGCAAAATACCCTGCTGTAATTTTACTTACCGGAAACGGTCCTCACAACAGGGATGAAAACATTTACGGATTTAAAATATTTGAAAAGATTGCCGACTACTTAACCAGAAAAGGTATAGCAGTTTTACGTTACGATGACAGAGGCATAGGCGGATCAACCGGCAACAAAATGTCATCTACAACAGAAGATTTTGCTGGCGATGCATTATCGGCTATAGAATTTATGAAAAAGCAAAAAAATATCGACGTCGACAAAATTGGTTTGTTAGGCCACGGTGAAGGTGGCATTATAGCTTCAATGTCAGCTGCTCGATCGAAAGACATTGCTTTTATCGTATTAATGTCGGGCACAGGTGTCGACGGCGGTGATCTTATTCTCGAACAACAAAAATTACTTTTAAAATCGGCTAATGTGCCAGATAGCATGATTGCACAAAACCTGGAGTTACAGAAAAAGATTAATGACGCATTGAGAAACGACAAAGACCTCAACAATCTGAAGAGCGACATCAGAAAATTTGCAGAGGAAGATTATAATAACCTAAGTGCGAATATAAAAGCATCGATCCAGAACAAAGAAGCTTACCTAAACTCTAACGTTCAATCACAAATTGCGGTTTTCAACAATATGTGGTTTAAATTTTTTATAAAAAATAATCCGTACGATGCATTGATAGAAGTTACAATACCGGTGCTTATGACTTTCGGAGAACTGGATCTGCAAGTACCTGCCGAACAGAACAAACCTAAAATGGAAGAAGCATTAACTAAAGCAGGCAATAAAAATTTTAAATCAATTATTTTTCCGAAGGCAAATCATCTTTACCAGGAAGCTAAGACGGGAAACCCGAGTGAGTACGCCGAACTTTCAAAAGAATTTGTGCCGGATTTTTTGAAAACAATTTCAGATTGGATTTTGCAAATAACTAAATAAGCTCAATTTCATTTCGTAACTTTTCATCGATCGGCTGAACAAACATGTCTTCAGAAAATTACTTTTCAAAATTCAGAAACAATATTATCGGAATTAATCAAGAATTTGAATCGCCCTACGGGAAGAAAAAAATAATTTATGCCGATTGGATAGCCAGCGGAAGATTGTACGAACCGATAGAGAGAACATTGCACGATAATTTTTATCCGCTGGTAGGTAACACGCATTCGGAGTCGTCGGTAACAGGTACAACAATGACAAAGGCTTATGCCCAAGCAAAAAAAATTATCAAACAACATGTGAATGCCGGGCAGGAAGATGTTGTTCTTTTTTCCGGATACGGAATGACTGCCGCTGCAAATAAATTCCAAAGAATTCTGGGACTTAGAGTTGTTGAGCAGATACAGAAATATACGGCGATACCGAAGGAAGAGAAACCTGTTGTTTTTCTTACACACATGGAACATCACTCCAATCAAACTTCGTGGCTGGAAACGATTTGCGATGTTATAATTATTGAACCGGATGAATCCGGTCTTGTCGATTTGAATCATTTCGATCATCTCTTAAAACTTTATGAAGAACGGGAGCTAAAGATCGGTTCGTTCACTGCTTCGTCGAACGTAACGGGTATTAGTCCGCCCTATCATCAAATGGCAAAGATGATGCATGAACATGGCGGAATTTGTTTTGTGGATTTTGCCGCCGCGGCTCCTTATGTTTCAATTGATATGCATCCGACGGATCCACTCGAAAAATTGGATGCGATTTTCTTTTCGCCGCATAAATTTCTGGGTGGGCCCGGGAGTTCCGGAGTATTGATTTTCGATTCGAAACTTTACAAAAGAAAAATTCCGGATAACCCCGGCGGCGGTACAGTTGATTGGACAAATCCATGGGGGCATCATAAATATATCGATGACATTGAAATGCGTGAAGACGGCGGAACACCGGGATTTCTCCAAGCAATAAAAGCCGCCCTGGTAATTAAGCTAAAAGAAGAAATGGGTGTTGAAAATATTTTGGCGCGCGAACACGAGCTTCTGCAAACTGTTTTCAATCACTTAGATAAGATTCACTCTCTTCATATTCTTGCCCAGGAAAATAGAAATAGGCTTGGCGTGGTTTCGTTTTATGTAGAAGATATTCATTACAATCTTATGGTAAAACTTTTAAATGATAGATATGGCATTCAAGTACGCGGAGGATGCTCTTGTGCCGGAACATACGGGCACTATCTACTTCACGTCGATCCGACAAGATCGAAAAGAATTACCGATAAAATAAATCAAGGTGATCTTTCCGAAAAACCGGGATGGGTGAGATTATCGCTACATCCAACCATGACCGGCGAGGAACTTGAAACTGTATTGAACGCCATTGAAGAAGTCATTAACAACGCAAAAATTTGGTCTAAAGATTACACTTACTCAAGCCATACAAACGAATATTGTCACAATTCCAACAGCGAGAAAGCGTACTCTGCAATTGAAAAGTGGTTCGAGATAAATTAATCAAACAAACTTAACTATGCTCTGCTATTTTGTTTCGGATCTTCATGGAAAGATTGAACGGTACGAAAAGTTATTCAGCCTGATCATAAAAGAAAAACCGAACGCCCTGTTCTTTGGCGGCGATCTCTTTCCCCATTATTTCGAAGGGAAAAATTTTATTCTGGATTATCTCGAACCGGAATTGCAATCCATAAAAAATTCGCTCGGTGAAGAATATCCGCGGATATTTGTAATCTTTGGCAACGACGATGCTAAATCGGAAGAATCTTCCGTTCGAATTATGGAAGCGCATCGGTTGATTAGTTATATCCATTTCAAAAAAGTTGTATTCGAAAATTTCACAGTTATCGGATACTCCTGCATTCCACCATCTCCATTTCTTCTTAAAGATTGGGAAAAGTACGATGTATCCAGGTATTTGGAACCGGGGTGCATTGCCCCGGAAGACGGAAAGAGAACAGTCAATATTTCCGATTACGAAAAAAAATATTCAACAATAAAAAAAGATTTAGAAGAACTGGTTACCGATGAGAAATTGACCGGTACTATTTTGCTTTTTCATTGCCCGCCGTATCAAACAAACTTAGACCGGGCTGCGCTAGACGGCAAGACAATCGATCATGTTCAATTGGATGTTCATGTTGGAAGCATAGCAATCAGAAAATTAATTGAATCGAAACAACCGCTAATGTCCCTAAACGGTCATATTCATGAATCTGCCCGGCTTACCGGAAGCTGGAACGATAAGATCGGGAAAACATTTTGTGTATCGGCTGCACACGACGGAAATGAGTTAGCGCTAATCAGATTTGACCCGAACAAACCACACGCAGCAACAAGAACACTCACATAATGCGGCTATGCTATAATCTAATCATGCACGGCTTTCAACTTTAGTGGACGCGCCGCATCTGTAATAGCTCCAATTTTAGAAGCGTAACTATTTTTGTTTTTTATATCGTCGTCGGTAACGTAATGAATGTCGAGCAAACCTTGTGCACGGTAGCCGGTGCGCAAGTAATTCATTTCACTCAAGGCCAAACTCCAACCTTCAAACCATAAGTTGAGAGTGTTTATATTACACTTTTCTTTATCGATATGAACGATTAAGTCGATATCGCTGCCGGGTCCTGAAACTGCGTTCTTCGTGCTTCCGAAAACATACATTCCTTTCACGCCAAAGCGTTTTGCATCTAGTTCGGAGGCAACTTTCTCTGCCATTTTCATCCTCCACCGCCAATGATCGCTCGGATGATACTCGATTGTTTCTTTGTATTCTTTTTCTATCACCGTTTCGGATGAAGGATTTGCTAACAAACCGAGCGCCTCATCAAGTTCGGCATTCATCAATATTTTCAAAACATAACCGCCGGTAGATTCAAGAATATCTACAACTTTTATTATTTCCTCGAGGTAATGATATTCCGGCACCAATCCGCCGAAGATATTTTTCGACTTGTATAAAAATCTTTCGTTGAATTTTACGCCGGGATCATCCGGGTACAAAGGAAGGTAGCGAATGTTGGCTTCAACAAGGTCCTGGAAGAAGTGCGTTCCGAAAGAAAGATCCGGCACATAATTTCCTTTCTTCCTGGCAATCTCAATCAGCATTGCCGTGTTGTTGATATCCGAATATGTTACACTAACGCCAAGTTTGATATCTCCGCGGCTTCCCCATCTGCCCGGACCCATCAAAATAAATTTTCGTTTTGGAAGGGTTTTGTTCAGCTTACTTACCGCTCTACCCACAAGAAGCATTTTATTTCGGTCAGATATTTCCGCATATCTTTGCGGATCAACATAAACAAGATGCGTTACCTCCGGTATTTTTCCGTTAGAAACATGTTTGTGTGCGGAAAAAATTATTTTGTCTTCGGGCACATCTTTAGGAATAAGTTCCGATGAAGTTTCACCATAGAAACTTTGAGGACGGAATTGAAGCAAATAAAAATCTTTCCCGTCGTAGGCAAATTCGATATCCACCGGCGATTGATTTTTAGATTGAAGTGTTTTTAATATTGCATCTATCTTCTTCAGAAAATCGGTTTTGGAAATTAACCCGTCGAATGTTACCAGAAATTCTTTCGAATGATCGAACGAATCCAGCGGCATTGGCAACCGTATCATTGATCCATCGAGAACCGAAAATATTTCCGTGAACCGTGGATACTCGTTACTGTATTCTTCCAAAATTTTTCTGATCTCGATTGACTCAAATTCATTGGTCTCAAGATTTATCACATCAATTTTATTGGGCGAGTATCTCCGAGTTTCATCCGGTGAAACATTAACTTTCAAGTTCGGCTGTCCCGGAGAAATCAAAACCGGATAATCGTCGCTCAGCCGATCAACTGCTCTTGTGCCCAGCCCGGGTACAATTCTTAGCAGTCCGTCTTCCCGTTTGATTCGCGGCGACCAGCGAAATTCATTGTGGCTAAATGCAACTCCGGCAAAAGTTGGCATGTAATATTTGCCTACTTTAGTTCCAACAACTTCTTGAATCATAACGCCCATTTCTTCATGAAAATCGAGAAGACCACGCTCTGCACGGTATTCGATTGGATCGGGACTAAAAGTTGAAGCGTAAACTTCTGCAATTGCATCCATAAGAGCAGCAAGACGCTGCTGTTTTGTTCCACGGTTTGCCAGGAAGAGACTTTTATACTTACCCGAAAATGCCGCACCCATCTGATCTTCCAGCAGCGACGAACTGCGAACAACAAGAGGTTTATCTCCCAGATCGTCGAGCGCAACGGACAATCCTTTTACAAAATCCGGCGGAAATTCGGAATTGATGAACAATTGAACAATATGCGGATACTCAATTCGAACTTCGTCAATCTCTTTGTATTTCTGTTCAAGTACTTCTTCCAGATTATTGTATTGCATAAAATATAAAACTCCGTCGGAGGTGATATACCACGTCTTGGGAGTTTTGATATCTCTTAATAATTGGTTGTGCTCGGCTTCTTTTTGCAGAATGTGATAAGCAAGAAACAGACCCGCACTTTTGCCGCCAAGTTTTCCGTGGCTGCCTGCAGGAAAGATCATTTTGTCGATCAGACGGTAAAAATCTGTAAGCTTCACATACTCTTTTGCAACGCTGATATATTCAAGCTGCTCTGTAAAAAATCTCCGCAGTAACGACACACGCAAGCCTTTAACCGTTGATGGCGGAAGATCAAATTTCTCGGGCGCCATGTGATAATGTTTTCTTATTGCATCTGCAATTTCGGTTAACGATGTGTCTTCTGTTTCAACAACTTTTACAAGCATGCTCGATTTGTCTTCTTGAATCCATTTTTGAATTTTCGAAAGTATAACTTCATCGGGCAGGTTTTCATCTGCAAGTTTCAAAATCGATTCTACATATTGATCGTAGTTAACAAACTTCACAATTTTCAGCGGTTTGTTGTCGTCGTAATTTTGTTCTTCTTCATTACCCCTTCGAGAAAGGCTTGTATGTTTCATCAGCATCTCGGCTTCTTCAACCCCCTTCCAGCAGAGCAGATGCAGAGTTTTACGCAACAGACTCATAAACAAATTCGGATCGGTCTTTCTAATCATATCCAGAACAATACGCCATTCACCTTTTCTTCTGCCATCAACTTGCTCGCGAACATTTCTGAGTTCGTTAAAAACATTTTTCAGTTTCTGATGCAGAATGAAATGTCCCAATCGCTCGGCAATTGTGTCCAGCAACTTTCTTTCTTCTTTAAGAAATGGCCCGACATCGGACGCCGGCGCTTCGTCGAGATAATAAACAGCAATATGACCGACAACTTTTTCCTGCACAATAATGTCGCTCTTGATAAACCATTTTGTTTCTTCAAAGTCGCTGGTTTGGTAAACAATGTCTCCGTAAACCAGTTTAGCTTTACAAATGTTTGGATACTGCCATCCGGGTGGTATTGCATTAATGACAGTGTGAAACGCCTGTCTTAGTGAGATGTCGGATCTATTCAAACTATCTTCAATAGTGTAAAGGCAGTTCAATTCCTTAGCACGTTCCTGAAGTTCAAAAACCAGGTTATCTATAGGTTTATTTTCGTTTACCATTTTTTGATTACTCCGCAACTTTTTCTTCCGTCAACTTTGATTTTGAGCGGCTTTTCTAATTTTACATGTTTAACAAAATTCATTTCACAAATAATTTTTTGATTTTCGAGCCACATCCAATCAATTCTAAACTGCCCGTCAAAAGTTATGGAAAAATAGCTTACCTTGAAACTCGTTAGGTTGTGAAAGAAATGAGAACCCTGACTAAGTTCAACATTGATACCGAAGAGAGTGGATTCAACAATTACTTTAGCACCGGCAATTTGGCTCCACCCGATCGGGATGCCCAGCCACGGATCGGAACTGCCCCATCTTCCAAATCCAATCAATAAATAAGGATTCTTATTTGCAACAAGTTCATGGTTAATAGAAGCAATTTCTTCCGCAATTTTCAAAGTAACTTTTTTATCAAATGTTTCCGGCTTTACAAAAACCACATCGGAAATATTTTCTATGATGCCGTTTCCCATCACGCGGTTCGAAGCAAGCAAAACATCTTCCCCAAACAATTCTTTTTCATCCAGCTCAATCGATTCTTCCGCAACAACCATCGGTCGTACTTGCAGAAATCCGAATCTAATTTTTTGTTCATTCTTCAAAACGTTTACAGCAAATTCAATTTCAACGGGGCCGGAGAAAGCCTCCTGGCAAACAAGTAACAATTTTCTAACCAAATCGTTAAAGCGGAATTCGTTCATATAGAGAAGTGGAGCGAAATTCAAAACACGTGGTCCGTCTACACCAACACCAAGTACAATTTTCCAAGACGACACATTGTAAGTTGATGCAATATATTTTATTGTTGAATCGTAATCGGCTTCGGTTAAATTTAAGTGACTCAAATACTCTGTTTCTTTTGCAGGATTGTATTCGGAAACAGGGTTCATATTGACCGCCCAAAAAGTCGTCTGCGTATTTTTCATCATGTCATGTGGATCGCCAAACGGCGGTCCGGACTTAGGAGACAAGGGCGAGTAACTCCATACCAAACCACCATCTACTATTGTTTTACCAAGACCGAGGGCAAGATTAACTACACCGTTTTCGGGTTTTGACCTACCGGCGGGATAAAAATTATATGAGCGAGCCACTCCGGAAAAGTTCGGGTAGAAACGATTGTAATACTGCTGACCAACGACCTCTTGAATTATTACCGCCATTTTTTCTTCTTGAATAGAGTGCGACGAAATTCTGAAATAATCTTTTGCAGCCTTAAAATAAGTCGATGCGTAAATAAATTTTATTGCTTCGCGAAGCACAATAAATCTCTGATCGGGATCCGGCTGGTTATTAGGAATCATTTTGGTTGCATAAATTCCGGCAAACGGCTCGTGCTTAGCATCTTCCAGCATACTTGAAGACCTAACAGCCAATGGTACATGAATATTCTCAATCAATGAGCGGAGATCACCGAGAATTTCAGCGGGTAGACCGGCATCAATAAATGCCATTGCAATATGTTCATCAGGTTTATCCGAATAAGCAATTTCGTACAAGTTATTTCGTGACATGAACGCATCGAAAACATCCGTACGGATTACAACCATTCTCGGAATATTAAGAATCACACCTGGAAATTCGTTAGAAGAGATTTTTTCTTGCAGCGTATTTTTAATAAAAGCAAGTCCACCCGCTTTGCCTCCGAAGGAACCTTCGCCAATCCATGTTATTGCTTCACCCGATTCCAAAAATTTCCGATCGAAGCGCGGATAAACATTGTTGTGTGCAAATGAACTGTTCAATTGCATCTCCTTACAACAACCGGTTAAGTGCCTGAAATCAAATCTTATTTATTCACATTAAGAGGACTAAAAGCTAACTCTTATCAACAGCCGACAGATCAAACCGACTCCGCACAAAAGCCGGGAAGCTGTCTCTAACTCCCGGCTTCGGTTTAACTGCTTATCATTTGCAGCGGAATTTTACAGCAATTTTTTATACCCAACCTCTATCTTTGCAAGCTTGAGCCACTCTGCTGACAGAAATTACATAAGCTGCGTCGCGCATATAAAGATTTTTCTTTTTTGCAAGTTCGCTTACAGCGTGAAAAGCCGCTGTCATCTTAACATCTAATTTGCCAAGGACTTCATCTTTTTCCCAGAAGTAATTCATGTTGCTTTGTACCTGTTCAAAATAGCTGCACGTTACGCCGCCGGCATTTGCGAGAAAATCGGGAATAACAAAAATTCCTTTTTCCTGAATAGCTTTATCTGCTTCCGGCGTTGTAGGTCCATTAGCGCCTTCGGCAATAACTTTAACCTTCCGGCTTATTTTATCAACGTTGTCTTGACGAATTTGATTTTCTAATGCCGCCGGTATTAGAATATCAACTTCCTGTTCTATCCACGCATCTCCGTCCAGGATCTCATAACCAAGTTTTTGGGCTTCGGTCTTATCGATCCCGCCGAACTTATCGGTAATCTTCAGAAGTTCTTGCAAATTGATTCCGCTCTTTCTTCTAAATGTGTATGAACAATGATCGTTTTCATCCCAGCTTGAAACGCAGATAACTTTTCCACCAATCTGCTGATAAAGTTCGATTGCATACTGCGCGACATTTCCGAAACCCTGTACCGCAGCGGAAGTATCTTGCGGACGGATAGCAAGATCTTTCAAAGCCTCACGAAGAGTGAAGACAACACCGTAACCGGTAGCTTCTGTTCTTCCTAGCGATCCGCCCATTCCAACCGGTTTGCCGGTAATAAATCCCGGAAATTTTGAACCGTGAATTACCTCAAACTCATCGAGCATCCATAACATGTGCTGCGCGTTCGTCATTACATCCGGCGCAGGTACGTCGTTTAATGGACCGACATTTTTTGACATTTGACGAACCCATCCTCTGCAAATTTGTTCTTGTTCTTTCATACTCAGGTGATGCGGATCGCAAATTACTCCTCCTTTTCCGCCACCAAGCGGAATGTTTACAACAGCACATTTCCATGTCATCCACATTGCAAGTGCCCTTACAGTATCAACAGTTTCCTGCGGGTGAAAACGAATACCACCTTTGCTCGGTCCACGCGCATCGTTATGCTGAACTCTAAATCCTCTAAATACTTTTGTTGTTCCATCATCCATTCTAACTGGAATACTGAAATGATATTCTCTAAGCGGATTTCTTAAAATTTGTCGGGTTGCGTCGTCAAGATTTAATATTCCGGCAACCTTATCAAATTGGGCTTTCGCCATCTCGAATGGATTAAAAGCTTTGTTGCTGCTCATAAATAACCTCAATAAGAATTTTATTTTTAAGATTAAAGAGTAGACGAAAAGAAAATAATGTATTCTGGATTTGTCTGTCTGCTCATGAATTACAACTTTCTATTCGTCAACTCAACTTCCATATTATGGAAAATTAACGTAAGGAAAATAGAGAGGTTTAAGTATGCGAAGCAATAAAAATGGGATGTGCTTTTTTTGTACCGGAATTTTACTTTTGCAAATTTCATCATTTTGTTCGAATTGCAATTAGCGGCGGATTATTAGTAACTACAGTTTAGACGAAAAAATTAGATAGTTCTGCCGAAAAAAAGTTGAGTTAAGAAAAAGAAATAGTTTATACAGAAAGAGGATTGAAATAGATTGCAAGAGAAATAAAAAACAAGAAGAAAAGCTTGCAAAAAATAAAACCAAAGAAAGAGCAAAAGACCTTAGAAATCTTCAGAGTAACCTTAGTAGCAGTCATTAACAAAACACACCCGCTTGTAAAGATGTCGGAAAAAATAAATTGGAATAGAGCCAATATTAGGTTACTTAAAAACTAACAATCGTCTTGATAGAAATTTACTAAAAGAAAAAGATGGTAATCACATTAATGCCATATTGGCTGCATGTGGATTTGACTTAAGAAAACTCTATGCAGTTTTCTTATTGCCAATTTTGAAATGGTTGAAAAATCGGTTAATGAAAAAATATTTGCTCTCCGATCAAACACTGAGAGAAGAATCATTTGTCTTTATTTCCAATAGCATGCTTTTTCAGTGACGACTCCTTATAATCGAGACGCAACATAAGACAACGAAATAATTTTCCAGAATTTTCCATTCACAAGAAAAAATTTAACTCATTATCATGAAATCTTTCCGTTGATGTGCCCTATATCGGAATTGAGATCAAAATGTTCTAATTGAATGTTTAAGCTCTTAGTGATATATTTGTATCGTGATAGAAAAAACAATGCACCCGTAGCTCAATTGGATAGAGCATCTGACTACGGATCAGAAGGTTTGGGGTTCGAATCCCTACGGGTGTACAAAATGAGTTGAGAATGTAGAATTGATAATTCCAATTCTATATTTTTTATCTATTAAAATTATTCTTCATTATTAAATTAATTGCGTCCGTAGCTCAACTGGATAGAGCATTAGACTTCGGATCTAAGGGTTGAGGGTTCGAATCCTTCCGGGCGTACAAAGCTCTCAATAATATTATGCTTTTCCCCGAACACATTTACAAATTTATGTATGCAGCTCTTGAAGAAGCCGCAAAATCTTTAGGACTGAATGAAGTTCCCGTAGGGGCGGTTGTTGTTTATGATAACAAAATAATAGGACGCGGTTTCAATCAAACGGAGATGTTGCATGATTCGACTGCACATGCCGAAATGCTGGCAATTACTGCCGCATCAAATAATCTTCAATCAAAATTTTTAGACGATTGTGATTTGTACGTTACAGTTGAACCATGTGTGATGTGTAGCGGCGCTATTCTTCTTTCACGCATCAAGAATCTTTACTTTGCAACGTTCGAACCAAAATTTGGCGCATGCGGCTCATTATTTAATGTCATCGAAACAAACAAATACAACCACAAACCAAACGTTTACTCAGGCATCTATGCCGATGAATCCAAACAACTTCTTGAAAAATTTTTCCAATCAAAAAGACAAATTAATAACTGATGTTACGCAAGGTTTGAGTTTAACAAACGAGTTCTTGTTGTTTTAAAAGATAGCCGTTTTAAAGTTATATTTTTTCATTATAGATCAACCATTGCGTAAGGTGAGTTCATAAATTGAAATAGCAGTTTGGCATTTAAACCGATTCTCTTTAATTTCACATCACAGTTAAATCATTTTCT